>MIAA01000052.1:0-28740 GCA_001830425.1 Rhodospirillales bacterium RIFCSPLOWO2_02_FULL_58_16 | reverse complement strand
AGACGCCCCGCAGACGCTTGACGAGACTCTTGCCGGCGAGGCCGGACGCGAGGATGCGATAGGTCTCGATGTCAGCCTGATGTCCGCCGAAAGAGCCGCCGCGCTTGTCGGTGATCAGGGCGATTTTGCAGCCGCGCCCGATAAGCTCGGCGGCCAGAGCCTCCGCCGGGAACATATGCCCGCCGGTTCCGCCGGCGGCGAGCGCCACCAAATGACGTTCCGGGGCCGTCATCGGATGTCTCCCTGTCCGGGGCGCTCGCGGGTCAGCGCCAGCACCATTCCCATCGCGTAGGCCATCGCCAGCATCGACGATCCGCCGTAGGAAACAAACGGCAGGGTCATGCCCTTGGGCGGGATCAGATGAGTGGTCGAAGCCATGTTGATGATGGCCTGGAAGCCGAACTGGGCCAGCAGGCCTCCCCCCGCCAAAAGGGTGAACAAGTCGTTCTCCTTGAGCAGGCGACCGAATCCGCGCAACACCACGAAGGCAAACAGGGCGACAACGATCAGGCAGACAATCAGGCCGAACTCCTCGCCGGCGACGGCCAGAATAAAATCGGCGTGGGCGTCGGGCAGAACCGACTTGACCTGTCCCTCTCCCGGCCCGCGCCCGAACAGTCCGCCGTTGCGGAAGGCCTCCAGCGACCGCGCAACCTGATAACCATCTTCGCCGGAGGGATCGAGGAAACGGTCAATGCGGTCTCTCACATGAGAGAAAGTGAAATAAGCGCCGACGCCGCCGCCGATAAACAACATGGCGATCGCCATAACCAGAATCAGCGGCAACCCGGCGAGGAAGAACTGCATTCCCCACACCGCCGAGACGATGATGGTCATGCCGACATCGGGCTGCATTATTAAAAGCCCGGCCACCAGGGCGAACAGGCCGCCCGATAACGCATAACCGGGGAAGCGCTCGTCCAGGCGTCTTTCGGCGAACATCCAGGCGGCGACCACTACGAGGCCGGGCTTGACGAACTCCGACGGCTGCAACGAGAAACCGCCCAGCCTGATCCAGCGGACGGCGCCCTTGATCTCCTCGCCGACAAATATCGTCGCCACCATTATCATTATCGAGACGGCAAGGCAGACGACGGCCAGCCGGCGAATGCCCTGAAGCGACAGCATGGAGACGGCAAGCATCAACAGCATGGCGACCGGCAGAAATACAAACTGGCGGTGGGCGAAATAGAAAGGATCGTAGCCGATGCGCACGGCAACCGCCGGCGACGCCGCCAAAGTCAACACGGCGCCGACGGCGGTGATAACCGCCAACGACGCCAGCAGCCAGCGGTCAACGGTCCACCACCAGCGTCCGATAATGCTCCTGTCGGTGCGGGCCATGATGCTCATGACAACACCAACCGGCGGAAGGCGTCGCCCCGCTCCTCGAAGTTCCTGAACTGGTCAAACGAAGAACAGGCCGGCGACAGCAACACGACCGGGTTTTCAAGGCGCTCGGCCAGCGCCGCTTCGCGGGCTTGTCTTACGGCGGCGGCCAGATCTCCCGACTTGGTAAGCGCCACCTTGCCGGCGAAGGCCTCGGCGAAGACATCCTGCGCCTCGCCGATGAGGAAGGCATGGCGAAGGCGGTCGAAATGTTCCTCAAGAACCTCCAGCCCGCCCTCCTTGGGGCGACCGCCGGCGATCCAGTAGATGGCGTTATAGCAAGACAGCGCCTTGGCGGCGGCGTCGGGATTGGTGGCCTTGCTGTCGTTGATGTAGGTCACGCCGTCGATGGCGGCGATCATCTCCTGACGATGCGCCAGACCCGGATAGCTGCGCATGGCGGCGGCTATCGTCAACGGAGCAACGCCGACAGACCTGGCGGCGGCGTAGGCGGCGGCGGCGTTTTGCCGATTATGGGCGCCGACAAGGGTCGAAATGTTTTTCAGGCTCAACACCGGCGCCGCCGCGCCCTCCGTATCGTCGTAAAGTTCGCCGTCGATGACATAGACGCCGCCGGCGGCGATTTCGGAGCCGGAAACCGGGATCACCCTTCGCTCCTTGTTTTGCTTCAGGCGCTCGAAGATGGCGCGGCTGTGATCGTCATCAATGCCGATGACGGCGACGGCGGAATGCCGGAAGACGGACTCCTTGACGGCGATGTAGCCTTCCATGGAGCCGTGACGATCCAGATGGTCGGGGCTGATGTTGATCAGCACCGCCACTTCGACCTTCAGCGACGGCGTCAATTCCAGTTGATAGGATGACATCTCCAGCACATAGATGCCGGCGGCGCCGAGCGGCTTAAGCTCCAGCGCCGGAACGCCCAGGTTGCCGCCGATTTCCGCCTCGCGGCCGGCGGCGTGAAGGATATGTCCGAGCAGCGCCGTGGTGGTCGATTTGCCGTTGGTGCCGGTAATGCCGATGTAGGCGGCGTCCGGTTGCGCCTTGAGCAGCAGTTCGATGTCGCTGATGATCACGCATGAAGCGGCGCGCGCCAGATTAACCACCGGATGGGGCCTGGGCAGGGTGTGAGGAATGCCGGGACTCAGCACCAGCGCCTTCGGACGGTCCCAATCGCAGGTCTTGAGGTCAACCAGCGGCACGCCGGCCTCTTCGGCGCGGACGCGGACTTCCTCGTTGTCATCCCACGCCCACACATCGGCGTCGCCGGCCGTCAGCGCCTGCGCGGCGGCCAGACCGGAGCGGCCCAGGCCGAGAACGGCGACGGTTTTATCGGCGAAGGGAAGATTGTCGATCATCACGCCTCCCTCACCTCAGCTTCAACGTGGACAGGCCGGCCAGCGCCAGGATGGCGGCGATGATCCAGAACCGTATAACGATGGTGGATTCGGCCCAACCCTTCTTTTCAAAGTGGTGGTGCAGCGGCGCCATGCGGAAGACCCGCTTGCCGGTCAGCTTGAACGAGGCCACCTGGACGATCACCGAGACCGTTTCCAGCACGAACAGGCCGCCGACGATGGCCAGGACCAGCTCGTGCTTGGTGATGACGCTGACCACGCCGAGCGCTCCGCCCAGCGACAGCGAGCCGGTGTCGCCCATGAACACCTTGGCCGGAGGCGCGTTGAACCACAGGAAACCCATTCCGGCGCCGACCAGGGCGCCGCAGAACACGGTCAACTCGCCGCTGCCCGGCACATGCCGCAGTTGCAGATAGCCGGCGAAGACCGAATTGCCGACCAGATAGGCGATCAGGGCGAAGACGCCGGCGGCGATCATCACCGGCCCGATGGCCAAACCGTCAAGGCCGTCGGTGAGATTGACGGCGTTTGAGGCGCCGACCATCACCAGCACGGCGAAGGCGATGAACATCCATCCGAGATCGAGCAGCAGTTCCTTGAAGAAAGGCACGGTGAGGACGGCGCCCAGGCCCGGCGGCATCATCTTGATGATCCACAGGGTCGCGGCGAGGGCGACGCCCGCCTGAAGCGCCAGTTTCAATCTGCCCGGCAATCCCCTGCTGTTGCGGCGGATCACCTTCAGATAGTCGTCGATGAAGCCGATGACCCCATAGGCGACGGTGACGCCCAGGGCCGCCCACACATAGCCGTTGGTGAGGTCCGCCCACAGCAATGTCGCCACGGTCAACGCCAGCAGAATCAGGAACCCGCCCATGGTCGGCGTTCCTTTCTTGGTCAGCAGGTGCGTCTCGGGGCCGTCCTCGCGGATGGGTTGCCCTCCGGCCTGGCGGTTGCGCAGCATGTTGATGACCATCGGGCCGAACATGAAACTGACGATAAGCGCGGTAATCACCGCGCCGCCGGTGCGGAAAGTGAGATAGCGAAAGACGTTCAGTCCGGATATCTGATCGGCCAGGGGATAGAGGAAGTTGAACAGCATTTTCGGTTTCCCCCTTATTCGCCGTTGACGGCGTGTATTTCGCGCCGTTCGCCGTCGCCGGAGGCAAGCTCCCGCAGAGCATTGACAATCAGCCCGGTGCGGCTGCCCGCCGAACCTTTGACCATGACCACGTCGCCCGGACGAGTTGCCGCCGTCACTATCGGCGCCAGGGCGCGGCTGTCGGCGGCGTGACCGCCGCGCATTGATCGGGGCAGGACGTCGGTCAGGCGGGACATGTTCGCTCCCGCCGTAAACACCAGATCGACGCCGTTCTGTTGCAGGGGGGCGGCCAGTTCTTCGTGCAGCCGACCGGCCATAGGGCCTAATTCCAGCATGTCGCCAAGCACGGCGATGCGCCGTCCTCCAGGCCCCGGTTGCGTCCGTCCGAGCACCTCAAGGGCGGCGTTCATGGAAACGGGACTGGCGTTGTAGCTTTCGTCGATAACGGTGAAGGCCCCGCCGGCAATGTTTACCGACGCGGCGCGGCCTCGTCCTTCGGGAACGACGAAGCCGCCCAGCGTCATGGCCGCCTTGGCGACATTTCCGCCGATCGCCGAAACCGCCGCCAGCACCGCCAGACTGTTGATCGCCCAATGACGACCGACGACGCCGATGCGATAGACAATAATCTCGTCGCCTATCTTTGCCGTGATGCGCGAGCCGTCGGCTTCAAACGAACAATCGACAAGACGCGCCCATGCCTGTTCATGCGCGCCGAAACTGCGAACGGTTGCTGCTCCCCCGGCCTTGGCGGCATCGGCGAGACGCTGGAAGTGGGGATTGTCACGGTTCAATACGGCGTCGGCGCCATGCTCCATGCCGGCGAAGATTTCCGCCTTGGCGTCGGCGATCTCCGTCACGTCGCTGAAGAAGGCGCTATGCACAGGCTCCACCGTCGAAATCACGGCGACATGGGGCTTTGCCAGCATGGACAGAGGCGTAATCTCGCCCGGATGGTTCATCCCCATTTCAAAGATTCCGTAGACCGTTTCTTCGGGCATCCGCGCCAGACTGAGGGGCAGTCCCCAGTGATTGTTGAGGTTGCCGGCGTTGGCGAAAGTCGGCGCCTGGGCGCCGAGGACCAGTTTCAGCGCCTCCTTGATGCCGGTCTTGCCGACGCTTCCCGTCACCGCGATGATGCGGGCCTTGGCGCGGGCGCGGGCGGCGGCGGCCAGATCGGCCAGCGCCTTCATGGTGTCATCCGTCATCAGGACGGGAGCGTCTCCTGAAACGCCCGCCGGGAGGCGATGGACCATCGCCGCCGCCGCGCCTTTGGCCATGGCGTCAACCACATAATCGTGGCCGTCGAAATTAGGGCCTTTGAGGGCGACGAACAGGTCGCCGGGAGCAAGGGTGCGGGTGTCGATGGAAACGCCGGTGGCGGCGAAGTCTCGATCACAACGGCCTCGCGTCGCTTCGACGGCGCTTCGAGAGGTCCACAGCACGGGGCCGGCAGTTGCCGTTTTGGCCCTAAGAGCGGCGCGTATAACCTCGGCGTCGTCGAAAGGCAGAATCCTGTCGCCGACGATCTGCCCGGTTTCATGGCCTTTGCCGGCGACTACCAGCAGGTCGCCGGCGGTCAATCCGGCAAGCGCCGTCGCAATCGCCTCGGCGCGATCTCCGATTTCACGGGCGCCCGCGCAGGCGTCAAGGATTTGGCGGCGGATAGCCGCCGGATTCTCGCGGCGCGGGTTGTCGTCGGTGACGATCACGCAATCGGCCAGTTTGCAGGCGATGCGTCCCATCTCCGCCCGCTTTCCGGGGTCGCGGTCGCCGCCGCAACCGAAGACTACGGCCAGCCGTCCCTCGGCATGGGAGCGTAAGGCGGTGAGAACATTGGCGAGGGCCTCCGGGGTGTGGGCGAAATCAACGAAAATGTCGGCGCCGCCGGGATGGGCGGCTACTTTCTGGATGCGGCCCGGCACGCCTTCAAGCATTTCAAGGGCGGCTGCGGCTGATTTCGGGTCTTCGCCGCAAGCGATAACGACGCCCAACGCGCAAAGGGCGTTCTCGGCCTGGAAAGCGCCGACCAGCGGCAGGGTCACGGCGTAACGGTTGCCGTCAACGACGAGTTTCAGTCTTTGTCCGCCGGGCAGCGGGTCAATGGCCTCAAGCCGAATCTCCGCGCCTGCGCGGCCATAGCCGATAACCCTTTGGCGGCGTTTTTCGGCGATTTTACGCAAGGCTGCAAAGCAAGCGCTGTCGGCGTTGATGACGGCGACGCCGCCCGGCGCCATGACATCGGCAAACAGTCGTTCTTTGGCTTTCAGGTAAGCCGCCATCGAGTCGTGGTAATCCAGGTGATCGCGGCTGAGATTGGTGAAGGCGGCGACGCCGATCTTCACCCCGTCGAGACGATGCTGATCAAGGCCGTGGCTGGAAGCCTCCAGCGCCAAGTGGGTTACTCCGTTCCCGGCAAGTTTGTTCAGGGTTTTGTGCAGTTGCGCCGGATCGGGGGTGGTCAGGCTTCCGGGAACCGTCAGTCCCGGCGCGACAACGCCCAAGGTGCCTATGCTTGCCGCCTCGCGGCCCAGATGCCGCCATATCTGACGGACGAATGAGACCACCGACGTTTTGCCGTTGGTGCCGGTGACGGCGGCTATCGTGGACGGCTGTTTTGGAAAGAACCGCGCCGCCATCAGGGCGAAGCGGCGACGGGGATTATCGTCAATGATTAATGGAATCCTGCAATCCGGCGACTCTGTTTCGGCGCCGGGAGGAGCCAGCACGGCGGCGGCGCCGCGCCTTATAGCCTCGGCGATGAAGGTTCGTCCGTCGGCGTGCGTTCCGGGAAGCGCGGCAAAAAGGAACCCCGGCTCGACCTGACGTGAATCACAAGTCAACCCGGCAATATCCCTGACTCCTGCTTCCGCGCCGTGTTCCACTTTTATATGCTCTCCGTTCAGCAGATCATTGAGCCTCAAAATCCGACTCCTGCGGTTTGGCCGGCAAAATCCTGAACGCCGCCATCTGCGGCTGTTCGGATTGCGGCGTCTTGTTTTTTTCTGCGGTGGGGGCGATGCCGACCAGGGGGGCCATGCGCTGCACCATTCGGCTTACCACCGGAGCGGCGACCCATCCGCCGGTTGCGTAATACTGGGTGGCCTTGTTGCCCTTGGGTTCGTCGATGATCGCCAGCACGACATAGCGCGGCGCGTTCATCGGGAAAGCGCCGACAAAGGAAGACACCAGTGACTTCTCGCGGTAGCCGCCGCCGCCCTGCTTGATCGCCGTGCCTGTCTTGCCGCCGACCATGTATCCGGGGGCCTCCGCCTTCCTGCCGGTTCCGTCGGTCACCACCATGCGCATGAGTTCGCGCATTTGCCGGGAGGTTTCGGGCGAGAGAACTTTCTTTCCGTCGGTCGCGCCGCTTGACGGCGGACTGAGCAGCGTTACCGGACGGGCAATGCCGCCGTTGACCAGCATGGCTGTCGCCGCCGCCAGTTGCAGGGGGCTGACGGCAATGCCGTGGCCATAGGAAATGGTCATGGTGTTTATCTCGCGCCAGGGCGAGGGCGTCAGCGGCGTCCCCACTTCCGGCAACTCGATAACGGCAGGGGTCAGCAATCCGAACATTCCCAGGTAGAGCTTTTGGGTCTTGGCGCCGACGTCTACGGCCATCTTGGCGGCGCCGATATTGGATGAGTGGACCAGTATCTCCTGCACCGTCATCCATCGATTCATCGGATGGAAGTCGGAAATGGTGAATCGGGAAATGCGGATCGGCTTGCTGGCGTCGTAGCTGTCGCTCAGGGTGGCCGCGCCGCTGTCAAGAGCCATCGCCGTGGTGAACAGCTTGAAAGTGGACCCCATCTCGTAGACGCCCTTCGTCACCCGATTGAAACCGCTCTCGCCCCTTGAGCTTTCATAAATGTTGGGATCGAAATCGGGCAGCGAGACCATCGCCAGCGTTTCGCCGGTGTTTGCGTCAAGCACCATGCCGGCGGCGCCGAGGGCCTTGAACTCCGACATCGCCGTCGTAAGCTCGTCGCGAAGCAAGTCCTGAACGCGCAGATCAATGGACAGCCGCAACGCTTCGCCGCCGCCGCCGAGGGTCCGGTCGAATTGCTTTTCCAGGCCGGATATGCCCTGGCCGTCAACATCGGTATAGCCGAGCACATGAGACGCCGCCGCGCCGTGGGGGTATATCCGTCGTTCTCCCTGCTGGAAAGCCAGACCGGGAAGGCCCAGGCGGTTGACTTCATAGTGTTGTTTCGGGGTCAGGTTGCGGCGCAGCCAAACGAAGGTGCTTTTCGAATCCAGCTTGGCCAGCACCTGATCGCGGCTTAACTCCGGCAGCGCCGCAGACAGCTTGTCGGCGACCTCTTCAACGTTCAGCACGTCGCGGGGATCGGCATAAAGGGAGACGACGGGAAGACTGGTCGCCAGGACAATGCCCTGGCGGTCGATTATATCGGCCCGCCCGACAATCGGCGGGTGATCTTTCGCCGAGCCGATGGTGCGCGGTTCCTCGCTCGGCGCCAGGACCGTAATATTAACCAGACGGACGCTGATGGCCGTGAAGGCCAAGGCGAAGACAACGCCGGTCACCAAAAGCCTGTTGCGTCCGGTTTCAAGAGACTGTTTCCGAATTCCTTCCAGCCGGACCCAGCTTGAGGGCTTGAGATCGGGGTCATTGACGCGGGAAGGAGTGTGGTCGTTCATCGGCGATTCTTCCCGTCGGCCAGAGCCGAACTGATTGATCTGACAAAATCATCTTCTTTTTTATTTACCGGCTGATCTTTTGCCGGGGGGACGTTTTTCATTTCAAGCGCCGCCGCCGAACCGAACTGCTCGGGGGCAACGGGACTTAATCCAAGATGGCGGGACGCCATGCCGCGCAGCCGACGGGGATCATTCAGATGGCTCCATTCCGCCTTGAGCACATGAAAGGCCTGTTCGTTATTCAGGATAGAGCGATTGAGGCCGGTCATCTCGCTTTCCAGGTCCTGCACCTGATGTTTGACCGTGAACAGGAGCATGCTGAGTACGCCCGCCGTCAACAGGGCCAGAACGGTCGCCATGTGACGGGTCATGGGATCATCCTCCCTTCAAGGGAAGCCGGCCGGGCGGCGGCGTCGGTGCGCTCCGCCGTTCTGAGCCGCGCCGAGCGGGCGCGTGGATTGGCCGCCGTTTCCGCCGTTGACGGCTTGACGGCGCCGCGCCGCAACAGGCGGAAGCCGGGGCCGCAGGGCGTTCCCTCGCGGCTCGGGTGATGGCGGGAACCCCGTGGCGCCGCGCCGCTGCGCCGACGCAGGAAGTTTTTGACCTGCCGGTCTTCCAGGGAGTGAAAGGAAACCACCGCCAGGCGCCCCCCCGGCGCCAGCAGGGATTCGGCGGCGCACAGCCCCCGTTCCAGTTCTTCCAATTCGTCGTTGACGTAAATTCGCAGGGCCTGGAAGGTGCGGGTGGCCGGATCAATGCCGTCCTTTGAACGCCTGACTACGCGACGCACCAGATCGGCCAATTGAGCGGCGCCGGTGAACGGCGTCTCGCCGCGAACTTCGACAATGGCGCGGGCGATTTTTCGCGAAGCGCGTTCCTCGCCGTACTTGTATATAATGTCGGCCAGTTCTTTTTCTTCCAGGCTGTTGACCACATCGGCGGCGGACATGCCTGTCTTGCTCATGCGCATATCCAGCGGGCCGTTGTTGCGGAATGAAAATCCCCGCCCGGCATCGTCGATCTGCATGGAGGAAACCCCGAGGTCGAACGCCACGCCGTCAACTTTATCAACGCCGCGATCAGCCAGCAGCAAAAGCATGTCGCCGAAGCGTCCGCACAAGACCGTCAGGCGGCCTGAATATCGTTTTGCCTGATCAGCGCCCCGCGCCGCCGCTTCAGGGTCCCGGTCGATCCCCCAGACGGTGCATTCGGCGGCCTCGACGATGGCTCTTGAATAGCCGCCGGCGCCGAAGGTGGCGTCAACATAGACTCCCCCGTCACGAGGCATGAGAGCCTCCATGACCTCGCGCAGCATCACCGGCGTATGTCCGCTCGCCGTCATCGTTATGCCCCTCCTTTTTCGGGAGAGGACGGCAACAGCGGCAGGGTGGCGCGTCTGGCGCGGACCTGATCGATGCCGTTGCGGCGGTGGATTTCATGGGCGTCCGGTTGCCAGATGTGCATCGACTCGCCGCGACCGACAAACAGCGCTTCGCCGGAAATGCCGGCGTGGGCGATCAGGTCTTTGGGGAGGACGACCCGCCCCTCGGGGTCGAAAGGCAGGGCGTGGGCGCTGTCCAGGACGGCCGCCGCCAGGTCTTCCTGTTCGTTGGAGAACATCTCCTTGCCGCAGAGACTTTCGGTGAGGCGACGCATGAACTCCTCGCCGCAAGCTTCGATGGCCGGGTAATTGAAGGACGGATAAACGTAAAGAACGCTGCCGCCCCGTTCCATGACGGAGGCGCGAAAAGGCTTGGGAACGGAGACTCTTCCCTTCTTGTCGATTTTGTTGATGTGCTTGCCTACCAACAGCGCCATTTCGGCCTCCGAATGCGCAACCATTTTCGCTCCGGCGCGCCCTTCAGGCATGCCGTAAGCATATTTCCCTCTCATGGCCCCATGATGGGTGTTTTTGAGATATCATGGGACGCCATGGGCGTCAATGGGATATCATGGCGTCAAGTTGGTTAATAAAACCTTTCCGGGAGCCGAAATACCGCACCGCCGACCGGGGAAATCGTGATGATATCATCGGTCATAATCATTGACCCATGGCGGCCCCTGCGCTTTCCCCTCCTTACGAAGGAGGGGGCAGGGGGAGGTTGCTGAAAAAGCGTCTTTTATGTAATCACTATCTGTGCTTATCAGTGCGCATCCGTGGCTAACTAATATCAAAAACAATCTCACGCCAAGACGCAAAGGCGCAAAGTTTAGACACATTCTTCATTTTGCCTTTCTTGGCGTCTTAGCGTCTTTGCGTGAGTTATACTACTTCGTCTTCTAATGCTGATCTATAGAAAGCGAATTGGTATAAAATGAGAAAGCCACGGATAAACACCGATGAACGCGGATATTAAGCGCGTCAGGATTGATTAAACCCATTAAGCCTCAATATGGAAACAAGGCGTGGATGGCCGTGACAAGCACGGCCATGACGGTTTTATTCACTTTGTCATGCGCGGACTTGCGCGGACTTGATCCGCGCATCGTCTTCATGCAAGCGAGAGCGATTCACATCAATCCTGACGCCCTAAATTCAAAAACGGCGTTTCCTTGCAGTCGATGCGTCGGGAGGTCAAAACAAAACCCCTCCCGACCTCCCCTTCGTAAGGGGAGGATTTTTCAGAGTCACTATTTATGGCCGCCGGCATTAGTTTGCGTCGGTGATGGCGTCGATTCGAAACAACATTAATCGGCCTGATCAAGAAAAAAGCATTCCCGATGTAGCAAAGCTGTAGTAGAGTCCCACGCAGGGGCGTGCGCTGCCTGGAGTGCTTGTGAAAGCGCTTCAGAGGCAAAACGGGGGATGTTTAATGGCTGAGGCGGCGGAGTCTAATCGCCTCCCTGTAGTCAAGTTGTTGGAGCGGCTGAATAACTGGTCGTCAAGCAGGGGCGATCCTTCCACGTTGTTCATAGTTTCCTTAGGCTCCTTGCCGACGCAACTTGCGGGCGATGATTTTTGGCTTGATCTGAATAAGGTTCTGCTGGTTCTCAAAACCAGATATGGCGCATCCATTTACGAACTATCCTGCAACGAACGCGCGGTGTTCATAAAGACGACGGAAATGAGCCGGATCGGGATCGTTTCCGATCTCAAGCTGGACCTTCTGCGCCTGATACAGGAGCACTTGCCTGATCATTTCGGCTTAGTCGACCAGTCCAGGCTTTTAAGGGCGATCGATCTGGCGATCAAACGTCAGAACGCCATCCAGTTCCTTGAGCGGTGCAGGGATCAGGAGGCGAAAGGGAGCCGGGAACAGGCGAAGTTGCGGCGTCTTCACCACAACGACATCGCCAGGGTGGAAGAGCTTTACAAAAAGATCGGGGACAGGGATTTTTCGCGGGCTTTCGTCCATGGACAACGGATTGCCGTTATCAATCCGTGCGGTCCCGCCAAAAGTTTCATGAAGGAATGTTTCGTCAAGATGGATATCCTCAAGAAACATGTTTTCAGCGACGTTGAGTTACGCGGCAGCGGCAATGTTTTCAATCAGTTGACCATCTCGCTCGACCGTTTTCTGCTTGGGGGGTTTGAGCACATTAACCCGAACGGCCTTAAATGCTCGATCAACGTCAACGTCGAGACCGTGTTCACCTATGCGTTCAAGGCTTTTCTGGAAAAAACTCCCCCGGAAATTTTCGCCAACATTGTTTTTGAATTCAGACAGGACAATATCCTTCAGCACTTCGATCAATTCGAGATCGCCTGCAACCTGATCGCCTCGCGTAACGGCTCCGTTGCCGTTGACGCCATTTTTCCGGAGACGGTGGGCATAGTCAACCTCAGCCGCCTGCGCATTAATATGGCCAAGATATTTTGGCGTCAGGGAGCGGATGTCTCTTTGGACAAGTGCAGGGAATACATCAAGTCCTTACTGGATTCGGGGACCATGATCGCCCTGGCCAGAGTCGATGACGAGGCCGGGATCACGCTGGGGCACAGCCTCGGCATTTCCCTGTTCCAGGGTTTTTACATTGACAGCATACTCCCCAAGGAATCTTGAGGAAAAAGCGTCAGACGGTCTGTAAGCCGGGTTCTGTCCCCGCCCGAGGGCGATGGATGGCCATTCATCTGGGACGTCCGTCGCCGGACGCCTCACGCGACCTACCCGGGCAGCGGCGCGAAAACGCGCTTTCCGGCCCGAAGCCGGCGTGCCGCCCCTATTTGGTCTTGCTCCCGGCGGGGTTTACCGTGCCGTCTCCGTTACCGGAGACGCGGTGCGCTCTTACCGCACCCTTTCACCCTTACCGGCTTGCGCCGGCGGTTTGCTTTCTGTGGCACTTTCCCTGGGGTCGCCCCCGCCGGGCGTTACCCGGCGCCGTGTTTCCGTGGAGCCCGGACTTTCCTCCCCGTCCTTTCCGGGGAAAGGGCAAGGCGGCCATCCGACCGTCTGACCCCGTTAAGGTAGCCTATGGAGAAGCGCCGTCAAGAGGCCCGATGTCTCGGCGTCGGCGACGCCGTCAATCCGCCGGGGGCGGAACCGGCGCTGGAAGGCCTTGATCGCCATCTTCAGGTCCGTAACGTCATAGCCGTAATCGGCCAGCATGACGCCGGCGTCGGCGGCTTGCCCGGCTTGCTGCTTGTCCGGCCACAAGCCGATTCCGGCCTCGGCCAGACGGCGCCAGTCAAACAGCTCGCCGGGGTCTGTCTTGCGCCTTGGAGCGACATCGGAGTGGCCGACCACGTTGCGGGCCTCGATCGTATGGCGGGCCAGAATGTCCTGCGCCAGCGCCTCCAGCGCCGCCATCTGGGCTTCGGGGAAGGGACGGTAGCCGAACTCGTGGCCGGGATTGACCAGTTCGATGCCCAGCGAGCGGGCGTTGATGTCGCTTTTTCCCCGCCATGACGCCTCGCCGGCATGCCAGGCCCGATGGTTCTCGTCCACCAACCGGCGGACGGCGCCGTCCTCGTCGATCAGATAATGGGCGCTGACCTTTGCCGCCGGATCGCACAGGCGCTCAATGGCCGCCTCGGCGCTCACCATGCCGGTATAATGCAGCACCAGCATGTCGATCCTTGCGCCCGGCGGCCGGGCGTCGAAGTTGGGCGATTCGCTCGTCTTCATTTAAGTCCGCGTTGCTTTCGGATGCGGTCATAGGCGTCGTTGATGGCGGCCATTTTCTCATTGGCGAGGTCGATGAATTCCTGGGGCAGGCCTTTGGCGATCAGGGTGTCGGGGTGGTATTCGCGGATCAGCTTGCGGTAGGTTTTCTTGATCTCGTCGTCGGCGACGGTTTGCTTTATCCCCAGCACTTCGTAGGGGTCGGTTTTGCCGGAACCGAGGTAGGTGGCCCGAATGCGCTCGAATTCATGCTCGTTGAAGCCGAAAATGGCGGCGACCATGGACAGAAATTTCAACTCCGCCGGATGAACGGCGCCGTCAGCCTTGGCGATATGGAACAGCGCGCCGAGAAGCTCCTCCAGCACCGCCGGCTCGCCGGCGAACATATGGGCGATCTGCTCGGCGTAGGGGCCGGCCCCCTTCGCGTCGCGGCGGGCTTCATCCCACAGACGACCGACGTTGGCCATTTCCTCGGGAGGGATTTTGAATACTTCCTTGAAGGCGGCGATTTCATCGCTGGTGATTTGTCCGTCGGCCTTGGCCATCTTGGCGCTGAGGACGATGATGGCGGTGGTGAAGGCGACCTGGCGGGTGTCGTCGGCATAGACGCCGCCGCCCCGGCCTCCCCTCGGCGCCTCGCGTTCGCTGCGCGATTTGTCCACCATATGCCCGGCATAGGCCCCCATCAGGCCTCCCAGCGGCCCGCCGATGGCGAACCCGGCCACGCCGCCGATGATCTTGCCCCAGATGCTCATGACGCCCCCGTTGTCTTATCCATGCCTTGTATTCGGAAAAACATACGCTAAAGTCCCCCTAATTCAATTTATTTTGCCACGGCTTCGGGGGAAGCATGACCAAAGAATTTCGCCGCATAACTTTTTCCAAGAAGACGCTGCGAAAGGCCGTTGACGGCTGTTCGGCGGCAACCGGCGACTCCATTCCCGGCGGAGACATAGTTTCCATCAGCAGCGCCCGCGAGGGCGCCGACTTCCGGTTTGAACTGGAACTGTTTGACTACGTCGGCAAGAAAAACCGGAAATTCCGACTGTCCGAAGCGGACGCCCTGGAGGCGTTGATCCAGTACTGTCTCGCCAACAAGGTGGCGCTGCCGAGAAATTCCCGGAAATCCGTCCGCCTGATCGACGGCAACCTGGCCATGGACATCTTCATGGGCGTCGACAAGGATTCCAACTTCGAGGAATAGGCGCTCTCCCGTGCGTCTTGCCTCGGTCGGGCGGACGGAGTAGCTTGGCCCGCTTTTTCCGATCGGCAGGAGTTCATGGCCCAATCCTCGATTGCAAGCAACGGAAGCGGGAACTCCTCGGGCCGGGTCGGCGCCTTGGCGTTTGCCGCCCTGGGCGTCGTTTTCGGCGACATCGGCACCAGCCCTCTGTACGCCATGAAGGAAACTTTCGGCGGAATCCATGCCCTGCCGCTCGACCGGCTGCATGTGCTGGGGGTGCTCTCTTTGGTTTTCTGGTCGATCACCCTGGTGGTTTCGATCAAATACGTCGTAATCATCATGCGGGCCGACAACCGTGGCGAAGGCGGCAGTCTGGCCCTGCTGGCCCTGCTCATCGAGGCGGTGGCCAAAAAGCAGTGGCTGGTTCCGATCATCAGCACGCTGGGCATTTTCGCCGCCGCCATGTTCTATGGCGACAGCATAATCACGCCGGCCATTTCGGTGCTGAGCGCGGTCGAGGGGTTGCAGGTGGCGGCGCCGGACCTCGAACATTATGTGCTGCCGCTGACCCTGGTCATTCTGGTTTTGCTGTTTTTGATCCAGCGCCACGGCACCGGCAAGGTCGGCTCGTGGTTCGGGCCGATCATGCTGATCTGGTTTGTCGCCATGGCGGCGTTGGGGATACGCGGCATTGCCCTGCGCCCCGAGGTGCTGCTGGCCCTCAGTCCTCACTACGCCGCAGTCTTCATCGCCCACGACGGCTGGAGCGCCTTCCTGGCCTTGGGATCGGTGGTGCTGGCGGTTACCGGCGCCGAAGCGCTCTATGCCGACATGGGGCACTTCGGCCGCCTGCCGATCCGTCTGGCGTGGTATCTGCTGGTTCTGCCGGCCTTGTTGCTTAATTACTTCGGCCAGGGCGGGGCGCTGCTGGCCAACCCCGACACCATGTATAATCCCTTCTTCCTGATCGGGCCGGAATGGTCAACGATGCCGCTGGTGATTCTGGCGACCATGGCCGCCGTGATCGCCTCGCAGGCGGTGATTTCCGGCGCTTTTTCGGTTACCCGCCAGGCCATTCAGCTCGGCTACGTTCCGCGCATGATGATCAAGCACACCTCGGAAAAGGAAATGGGACAAATCTATATCCCCTTCCTGAACTGGACGCTGATGATCTTCGTGGCGCTGCTGGTGCTGGGGTTCAAGACCTCGTCGAATCTCGCCGCCGCCTACGGTCTGGCGGTAACCTGCACCATGGTCATCGATACCCTGTTGATAACCGGAGTGATGGCCCTGTTATGGAAATGGCCGCGACGCAGGATCATGATCGTGGCCGGGCTGTTCATGACCGTGGACCTGGCGTTTTTCATGGCCAATACGGTGAAGATTCCCCACGGCGGCTGGTTCCCCCTGGCCCTGGCCCTGGTCATCTTCCTGCTGCTGACCACCTGGAAGAAAGGGCGCCTGTTGCTGGCCAAGCGTATGCGCAAGATCGCCATCCCGGTCGAAGATTTCCACGCCATGATCGGCGAGCGCGTCGTTCGCGTTCCCGGAACGGCGATTTTCCTGACCGCCGCCCAGGAAGGGGCGCCTTCGGCCCTGCTGCACAACCTCAAGCATAACAAGGTGCTGCATGAACGGGTGGTCCTGCTGACCGTCCTGACCGAGAACGTGCCTTATGTTCCGACCGAGCAACGGGTGCGCAGCGAAGACCTCGGCAACAACATCAGTCGGGTGATCCTGCGCTTCGGCTTTATGCAGGCTCCTAATATTCCGAGGACGCTGACCAACGCCAAGGCCGATGATCTCGGTTTCCAGTACACGGCCATGGCGGCGTCGTTTTTTCTCAGCCGCGAGATGATCATTCCCAGCGTGCGGCCCGGCATGTTTATATGGCGCGAGCATCTGTTCGCCTGGATGGCCCGCAATGCGGCCGGCGCCATGACCTTCTTCAGGTTGCCGACCAATCAGGTGATCGAACTCGGCACCCAGATCGAGATATAAATCATGAGTGAACGCATCCTTATCGTTGATTTCGGTTCCCAGGTGACCCAGCTCATTGCGCGGCGGGTGCGGGAAAGCGGAGTTTACTGCGAAATCCATCCTTTCAACAAAGTGACGACGAAAACTATTGCCGCCTTCGGTCCGAAGGGGGTGATCCTGTCGGGGGGGCCGGCCTCGGTCACCGACGGCGAGGCGCCCCGCGCCCCCGACGGGTTATTCGACATCGGGTTGCCGGTGCTGGGAATTTGCTACGGCCAGCAGACCATGACGGCCCAGCTCGGCGGGGTGGTCGAGGTATCGAAGCATCGGGAGTTCGGACGCGCCTATGTCAACGTCGTTGACGACTGCGAACTGTTCCACGGCGTCTGGAACAAGGGCGGGCGCGAGCAGGTGTGGATGAGTCACGGCGACCGGGTCAACGAAATCCCTGGAGGCTTTCGCGCCGTCGCCGTCTCGGACGGAGCGCCGTTCGCCGCCATCGCCGATGACAAGCGGCGCCTGTACGGGGTCCAGTTTCATCCCGAGGTGGCGCACACCCCCCATGGGGCGCGGCTGCTGGAGAATTTCACCCACCGGGTTTGCGGCTGTGGCGGAGAGTGGACCATGGCCGCCTTCCGCGATCAGGAAATCGCCAGGATACGAAAACAGGTAGGCGACGGGCGGGTCATCTGCGGGCTGTCGGGCGGGGTCGATTCCTCGGTGACGGCGGCGCTGCTGCACGAGGCCGTCGGCGACCGGCTTACCTGCGTCTATGTCGATACCGGCATGATGCGGATGAATGAGAGCGCCGAGGTGGTGGAACTGTTTCGCGGTCATTACAACATTCCGCTCATCCACCATGACGCCTGCGAACTGTTCCTTCGCAAGCTGGCGGGGATCGCCGACCCCGAGAAAAAGCGCAAGATCATCGGCGCTGCCTTTATCGATGTTTTCGAGCAGCAGGCCAAGCTGATCGAAGACGCCCGTTTTCTGGCGCAGGGGACGCTGTATCCCGATGTCATCGAGTCGGTGTCGTTCACCGGCGGGCCTTCGGTCACCATCAAGTCCCACCACAACGTCGGCGGCCTGCCCGAGCGGATGAACCTGAAACTGGTCGAGCCTCTGCGTGAGTTGTTCAAGGACGAGGTGCGCGCACTGGGCCGCGAGCTGGGACTGCCCGAGCGGCTGGTCGGGCGGCACCCTTTTCCCGGGCCGGGTCTGGCTATCCGCATTCCCGGCGAAGTTACGGCGGAAAAGCTCCATATCCTGCGTTGCGCCGACGCCGTCTATCTGGAAGAAATCCACGCCGCCGGATTATACGACGCCATCTGGCAGGCATTCGCCGTGCTGCTGCCCGTGCAGAGCGTCGGCGTCATGGGCGACGCCCGCACTTATGACTTCGTCTGCGCGTTGCGCGCCGTCACTTCGACCGACGGCATGACGGCTGATTATTACCATTTTGACCACGATTTCCTGGGCCGCGTCGCCGGGCGCATCATCAACGAAGTCAAGGGCATCAACCGGGTGGTCTACGACATTACCTCAAAACCGCCCGGCACCATCGAGTGGGAGTAGGATTCTAACCTTGGTAAGGAGGGGAGAAAAATTCCTCCCCTTACGAAGGGGAGGCCAGGAGGGGTTAAATTGCGGGAAACATCCGTTAAGGTTTAGGTAAACTATTTGCGGGTACGGTCTTTCCGGGATTTGTTCTTGGATGAAGGAGACCTTCAAATGGCGTTTACAACGAAGCTCAAGCGCGGGGAAAGATATTCCAGGCCCGAAGACCCCGATACCGTCTGGATCATCGACCAACTTATCAGGCTTCCCGGACTGCCGATGCACGCCAAGCTGATCGTCGAGGACCGCCGGCGCAAGATGATGACCTTGTCGGAGGTGGCCTTGCGCAACAGCAAGCTCTATCAGCGGTTGGAGCAAAAGATACAAGCCAGGATACAGGCGGAGGAAGCGGAAAAGCCGATGATGGCCGCAGCCTGAAATTTTTTCCTCCGTAGGGTTCCATGCCCAGACATAGAGACCCTTCGCCTCTCCACGCCGGTCCGCGCAACGACCTGAAGACGCTCGCCACCCTGCTGCCTTATCTGTGGCCGGTCGGGGAGACCGGGTTGCGTTTGCGGGTGGCGTCGGCGATGCTTCTTCTCGTCGCCGCCAAGGTCGTCAACGTGGCGGCGCCGATATTTTACAAACATGCCGTTGACGCCCTGTCGGACGGGTCGTTGTCGGCGGCGCCGCTGGCGCTGCTGATCGCCTATGGTCTGGCCCGGATGACGGCGCTGGCGTTCGGCGAGTTTAAGGACGCCATCTTCGTCACGGTGGCGCAGCGGGCTATCCGTCAGGCGGGGCTTAAGACCTTCAGGCATCTGCATCGCATGTCGATGCGCTTTCATCTGGATCGCAAGACCGGAGGCATCACCCGCGCCGTCGAACGCGGGGCCAAGGGCATCGAGTTCCTGCTCAACTTCATGCTGTTTAACGTGTTGCCGACGCTGCTTGAAATCCTGCTGGTGTGCGTCATCTTGTGGAAGATGTACGGCGGTTTGTTTGCGGCGGTCATCTTTGCCAATGTCGTCATCTACATCGCCTGGACGCTGGCGATCACCGAGTGGCGCACCAAGTTCCGCCGCGCCATGAACCGGACCGACAGCGACGCCAACACCAAGGCCATTGATTCCCTGCTCAATTTCGAGACGGTCAAGTACTTTTGCAACGAGGACCACGAGGCCCGCCGCTATGACGAGTCCCTGAAATCATTTGAATGGGCGGCGGTGAAGAGCAAGACCACGCTGTCGCTGCTCAACACCGGCCAGGGCGCCATCGTCGCCTGCGGATTGACGGTGATCATGACGATGGCGGCTGACGGCGTGGTCAAGGGCGTCATGACCGTAGGCGATTTCGTGCTGGTCAATTCATACCTGATCCAGCTTTACCTTCCGCTGAATTTTCTCGGCTTCGTTTACCGCGAGATCAAGCAATCGCTGACCGATATGGAAGTGATGTTCTCGCTGCTTGAAGAGCGGGCCGAGATCGAGGACGCTTCCGAGGCCCGTCCGCTGGAGGCGGGCGGCGGCGCGGTGACGTTTGAGGGCGTGTCGTTTTGCTATGATCCACGGCTGGCGGTTCTTGACGATGTGTCGTTCACGGCGCCCGCCGGGACCACGGTCGCCATCGTCGGTCCCAGCGGCGCCGGCAAATCGACGATCTCGCGCCTGTTGTTTCGCTTTTACGATGTCAATTCCGGCAGGATTCTGATCGACGGACAGGATATCCGCTCGGCGAGCCAGGAATCATTGCGCGCCGCCATCGGCATCGTTCCCCAGGACACGGTGCTGTTCAACGACAGCATTTATTACAACATCGCCTACGGCCGGCCGGGGGCGACGACCGCCGAGATCGAGGAGGCGGCGCGGCTGGCCCGCATCCATGACTTCGTGGTCGGACTTCCCGACGGCTACCGGACGGTGGTCGGCGAGCGCGGGCTGAAATTGTCGGGCGGCGAGAAGCAGCGGGTGGCCATCGCCCGCACCATCCTCAAGCAGCCGCGCATTCTGGTTTTCGACGAGGCGACCAGCGCCCTTGACACCCATACCGAAAAGGAAATCCAGGAGTCGCTGTACGAGGTGTCGGCGGGACGCACGACGCTGATTATCGCCCACCGGCTTTCAACGGTGGTTGACGCCGACGAGATCGTGGTGCTGGAGGCGGGCCGCATCGTCGAGCGCGGCGCTCACGCCCGATTGTTGGAACAGGGCGGCGTTTATGCCGGAATGTGGGCCAAGCAACAGGAAGCGGCCCTGGCCCGCGAGGTGCTGGAGTCTGCCGACGATGCGCCGGGTGTTGTCGGCTGATGTGTTTTGGCCACAGAGGCGCAGAGGCGCAGAGAAGATCAAGCAAAGTTTTCTTTCTGCTTTTTATTTTCTCCCTATCTTCCTCTGTGTCTCAGTGCCTCTGTGTTTCATGAAACGGTGTTTCTTTCAATCAACGCCGGGTGTTAAGGGATATCGGCGGCAACCTCCCCTGCCCCCTCCTTGGTAAGGGGGTATCTGTTTGAAATCTTTGCTCCTGCTCTTTTTCCTCCCCATATTTCTGCCGCAAATGCCCATTATGTGGTGAATTTCAGAGACTGAAATCAGCCTTGGACAGGATCGCCCGAATGAAAAAAATCGCCTTGATTGTTCTGCTCGCCGCCGTTCCCGGATTGGCGCTTGCCCAGCATGGCGACCATGGCCCGACTTCGCCCTACGCCGGTCAGGAGGACCGTGACATCAAGAGTCTTTCGGCGGAGGACATTGCCGAGTTGCGGCGTGGCGGCGGATGGGGGCTGGCGAAGGCGGCGGAGCTGAACGGCTTCCCAGGGCCGGCGCACCTGCTGGAACTCAAGGATCAGATCGGATTAACCAAGGATCAGGTCGCTGCGATCCGGATCGTCTTTGAGAGAATGCGCGATGACGCGACCAAGGAAGGCGAGCGGCTTATTGCCATGGAGCGCGCTTTGGAGGAGCAATTTCGAGGACGCGCCGTGACCGATCAAAGCCTCCGGAAAGCGCTTGCCGATGTCGAGCAGAGCCGTCAGGCGCTTCGCTATATTCATTTAGCCGCGCATCTGGCGACGCCGCCGCTTCTCGCCGAGGAGCAGATTCGGCGCTATATCGAGTTGCGGGGATATGACGCGAATCCGTGCGTTAATGTTCCCGCCGGTCATGACGCGGCGATGTGGAAGCAGCACAACGGATGCAAATGATCATTATGCTCTTTCACAATGCATATGGGGGCAGTTTTGAGTTAACCAGCCTTTTACGGCATGTTGACTTGGAAAAACGCTGTTTTATGAAACCACAGAGGCGCCGAGGCGCAGAGAAGAAAAAAAAGGGATAAAAAATTTTTGAATTGTGCGAAGCATAAAACCCTTCGCTTAGTCTTCTCTGTGCCTCTGTGTCTCTGTGGTGATTAATCCAAATCTATCAACAACTCGGACTATCCGCATCCAAGCAAGATATTAATCCTTGCATTTGGTCGATTTATCAGGTATGTTCGCTTTTTATTCCCCGCAGTAAGCTTGCGGGGGCCGTAAGGAGGGGAAAGTTAAAGGCGGCAAAATGATGACAAATGATGACAAATGATGACAAATGATGACAAATGATGACAAATGATGACAAATGATGACATTTTGCGACGTTTTTAGGGGTGGTTTTGTTTGATATCAACGGGTTAAGCCTGATTCACCATGGTTAATACCGCTATAAACTGCGTTAAAACGTGATTAAAACGTCATTTAACGTGGTTAAAACGTCATCCGGGCGCGTTCGGGGATGCGTTCAGTCGCATGGCGATATCTTCAGGGAAATATGGCGCGCCCGGAGAGACTCGAACTCCCAACCTTCTGATTCGTAGTCAGATGCTCTATCCAATTGAGCTACGGGCGCTAGTGGTTTATAAGAGGCCTTGGTGAAGGGTGGGGGACACTACTCCAAGAACTTCGGCGACGGCAAATATTATTTGTCCGTTAGTAAAATCTAAACTTGTCGTGTGCTAGGGCTTTGAGTAGTATCGCAAAAGAGCAAGGGGTGGCGGGGCGAATTATTTCCATGCGCCGAAATATTTTTTTGTTAAGGACCCGTTTAACTACGGCAGTTTAAAGGCAAAATCGCGAAATGACATTTTCAAGAGGACGCACGATAGCGCTGGGGGCGGTAGTCTTGCTGGCGTCGTGTTCTTTTTCCGAGGAAGCGCTTTGGCCTTCTCTCAGCGGAGAAGAACCGGCCGGCGCTCAGGCGCAACGAGGACAGCAGGGGCAGCAGGGGCAGCAGGCAAATACGGCGTTTCCCGAACCGGAGATGCCGGGGGCCGCGCCGCCGCAATCAAGTCCGGTGCCGGAAACGACGGGCCGGAGCGACGCTCCGCCGCAACTCGGCACGACCAACTTTGAACCGGCCGGGGTAACGCCGGGGGCTGTTACCGGAACCTTCGTCGGCAAGAAGGTGGTGGAGCTTCGCGAGGAGTTGTCGCGGCTACAGAATTCGGTCTCCCAGCACAACGCCATGCTTCAGCAGCAGCGGGCCAAGGTCGTCCAGGACTCGCAGCGTTATCACGGCACCGTGGCCGCCATCAACGCCCGTCTGCAGGTAGGCACCACGCCCGGCAACCCGGTTCTGGTTCAGCAGTTCAACAGCGCCCAGGGCGATCTTGACCGCATCAACGCCGACACCGGCACATTGAACAAGCTGGCGACGGCGGTTTCCGGCGATTCCACAATGTCGGCGTTCCTCGCCGAATCGACCCGCGCCGCCTTCAACGTTTCCGGCGCCGTCGATGAAGACCACAGGCAGTTGGCCATTCTTGAAGACGAAGTAAACCGCACCGTGGTTCTGGTTGAACGGCTGATGAAGGAACTGGCCGACGATATTCGCCGCCAGACCAACTATGTCGCCACCGAGCACGCCAACCTCAATCTGCTTTCGACGGGGATCAAGGGCGGCGAGATATTCGGCGCCAGCCTCGGCAACACGGCGGCGTCGGCCATGGCGGGCGGCGTCGGCAATCTTCCGCCTCGCGGCGCGGACACGGCGGGCAAAAGAGCCTTGGTGGTCATCCGCTTTGATCGTCCCAATGTTCCCTACCAGCAAGCTCTGTACAACGCCGTCAGCCGCGCCCTTGAAAGCCGGCCCGGCGCCGTTTTCGATCTGGTGGCGGTGGCTCCCGACAGCGGCGGTCCGGCGCGGGTAGCCCTCAATTCCACCAAGTCGCAGCGCCTTGCCGAAGGGGTTCTGCGTTCATTGGTGGAGATGGGCCTGCCGCCGGCGCGGGTCGCCGTTTCCGGCAAGACCAGCGGCGACGCCAAAAGCAACGAAGTGCATCTGTACCTGCGCTGATTTAGGGCCAAGACTCAAAGATGATCGGTCAGCACCTCGATCCTGGGTTCGGGGGCCGAGGCGATGGCGTCAAAGACCTCATCGACGCTGTTTACGATGGTGAACAGTTCGGCAACGGCGGGGTGGGCGAATCCCGCAAGGACGACGTGGGCGACCAAATCCTTCAACGGCTTCCAGTAGCCGCCGGCGTCGATCAACACCACAGGCTTGGCGTGGAGTTGCAGTTGCTTCCAGGTGATCACCTCAATCGCCTCGTCCAGGGTTCCCAGCCCTCCCGGCAGGATGACGAAGGCGTCCGACTTCTCAAACATGACGCGCTTGCGCTCGTGCATGCTGTTGACGACGATCAGTTCGCTGATGCCGGGCTTGCCCACTTCGTAGCGCATCAGAAACTCGGGGATCACCCCGATAACCTCGCCGCCGGCGGTCAGCGCCGCTTCCACCGCGACACCCATCAGACCGATGCCGCCGCCGCCGTAGACCAGGCGCATGCCCCTTTCGGCGACGGCTCCGCCCAGCCGTTCGGCGGCCTTGCGGTAGGCCGGATCGTTCCCCGTCTTGGAGCCGCAAAAAAGGCAGATGGAAGATATTTCGGTCATTTTCCGGTTATATCATATTCGGTCGGATACTCTAGCTGTGAGTGTCAATGAAAATTCTGCTGGTTATTCCTGATTTCGGGAGAAAGGGCCTCGGCTATAATTTCCCGTTGGGGATAGCCTATGTTTCATCGGCGCTGAAAGACGCGGGATGCGAAGTCCATTGCCTTAATCTCAATCACAGAGATGAAGGCGTCGAAAAGACCGTTACCGGGATCATCCGAAGCATTGATCCGGATGTGTTCGCCACCGGGTCCCTTTCTCCCTACTTCAGCAGCGTCAAGCACATTCTGGCGATCTCCCGCCAAGTCAAGCCTTCCATTGTCAACATAATCGGCGGCGGCATTTTCAGCAGTTCCCCCGACGCCATGATGCGCTCTGTCGATGTCGATGTCGGGGTCATCGGCGAGGGAGAAGAGACCATGGTCGAGGTAATGAAGGCGCTTGAGGAGGGAAGGGAACTGTCGGGCGTCAACGGCATCATGTACAAACGCCCGGACGGAACTTTTGAAAAAACGGCGCCGAGGACCAGCCTGCGCGATCTGTCAAAAATTTCATGGCCCGATTACGAGGGGTTTCAGATAGGGAAGCTTCTGGACGGGCAAAGGACGACGGACGGCATCTTTTATCATACCGAGGAAAATCCCCGCGCCATTCCGATGATCTCCAGCAGGTCATGTCCCTACAATTGCTCATTCTGTTTTCACCCTACCGGGCGGCTTTACAGGGTGCGCGATCTTGATGACTTTTTCGCCGAGCTGGATCATCTGGTCGGGCGCTACAAGATCAACATGATCGAGTTCTACGACGAGCTGTTTTCCTTCAAGAAGAAACGTCTGGAGCAGTTCTGCGGGCGCATTAAGCCGTATCGTCTCAAATGGATGGTTTCGCTGCATGTTTCGGTCGTCGAGAAAGAAATTATCGAAATGATGAAGGATGCGGGATGCACCCTGATCGGCTACGGCGTCGAGAACATGGCCCCTGAGATATTAAAAAGCATGCACAAGAAAGCCACCCGTGAGCAGATCGAGAAAGCGCTCGCCGCCACCTTTGAAAGCGGCGTCACCGTTAGGGGGAATTTTATTTTCGGGGACCCGGCGGAAACCCTGGACACGGCCAACTGCACCCTTGACTGGTGGGCCAGGAACCGGCGCTATCAGATAAGCCCGATCCACCTACAGGTTCTGCCGGGGTCGGAGGTTTATCACAAGGCGGCGCTGGCGGGCCGCATCGTCGATGACCCGTCAATAATCAACAGCCATCCGGTCAATATAACGTCCATGGACGATGGCGCGTTCATGCGCCTGCAAAACAGGATTTCCCTGCTGCGCGAGACATTGCTGTTGCCGGCTAAAATATTGCGGTTTGAAAAAATATCCGAGGAAAAGGACGATGCGGACGAATTGATTGAATTATTCGACGTGGACTGGGAATGCCTTCACTGCAAGGGCGTCAACAATTATTCAAGCGTCGCGGTTGATAGTCCGTTTCGATTCCAGAACCTGTGTTTGACCTGCCGGTCGTGCGGCGCCTTTGTCGATGTTCAGAATCTCGCTCGTCCCTACTGGCACAACGAGGAAGCGGAAGCGCTGTACGAGGAGGGGGTAAAGCTGCAAAAGAGCGGAAATATCGACGGCGCCCTTAAACGATTAAGGGCGGCGGCCTCGCCGCCGATGTCGCCCGGCACGATCAATCGTTACGACGCTTCGCTGCGCGCCGCGTTGCTGGTCGGCAACATGGCCCTGTCGGCGGGAAGATTAGGCGAGGCCGAGGATTACCTTTCGTACGCCCTTTTGCGCAAGGCGTATGATCCCGTTTATCATATGGCCTTCGCCATGTATCTGGTGGCCGAGGGGAGTCTTGACGCGGCGCGGCTGCATTATAATCAGGCGCGACTTTTGGGCGGGGACAAAAATCCAAATCTTAACGCCGCTCTGGATAATCTCGGCGCGGTCATGGCAAAGGCCGTCAAGCCCGACGCCAAGCCCCGTTATATTTGCTGAAAATAATAAAAGATTGACTTTTTATTTTGAAATACAGATTACTCCCCCCGTCTTCGCATTTTGTTTTTTGGGATATGCCGCCGTGAGAGAGTGTTCGGCGCCTTGTGATCAATTATTATAACGGAAGGATTCTAGATGAAACTGACAGTTAGGGGCTTTGTCGGCGCTATCGTTTTAGCTGCGGCTATCGGCGTCTTTACCCAGGGAACGGCCCGCGCCGGCGGCGAGTTCACCGACGCCAAGGTCGAAGCCTATGTGACGGCGTCGATCGCCATCGACACCCTGATCAACAAGTGGGGACCGAAGATCGATGCCGCCAAAAGCGAAGAAGAAGCCAATAAGATGAAGGAGCAGGCCAACGGTGAACTGGTCGCCGCCATCGATAAGGTCGACGGCATAAACAGCAATGAGTATCAGGCGCTGGCCGATGTCGCCGCAACCGACCCCAACATGCAGCAACGCTTGAAGAAGGCCTTTGAGAAAAGGATGGGAAAATAGTTTTTCCAGACACTGAGTGAACCGCAGGGAACGGCAGAGGCGAGAGAAGTTGAAAGGCGCTCAGTCGCCTGACGATGACTCTCTCCTTTGCTCGGCGGCGGATGACTTCCGGGGCGGCAACATCGCCGACGCCCAGGAAAAGCTCCGCCGTTACCTCGAATCGTTCCCCGGCCATGCCCAGGCCCTGCATCTGCTCGGCCTGACCCTGCACCGGTCGGGACAGTTCGACGAGGCGGCGGATTTCATCGAACGGGCGATTGCGGTTGACGGGCAAAATCCCGGCTTTCATTCCAATCACGGCGTAGTTCTCAATCTTCTCGGCAGGGCCGTCGAGGGAGAGGCGGCTTGCCGCCGGGCCGTCGCGCTTGCTCCTGATCATGCCGAGGCCCACAACAATCTGGGGGTGTCGCTGAAGCTCCAGGGGCGTCTTTGCGAGGCGGCGGACGCTTGCCGGCGCGCCGCTGAAATTCTTCCCGGTTATGCCGATGCCTATATCAACCTGGGAAATATCCATTTGCAGGAGGGCAGGGCCGGCGAAGCGGTTTTGTCATTTCAGAAAGCGGCGGCGCTCGCTCCCGGCAACGCCATGGCCCATTCCAATCTGGGCGCCGCCCTGCGCGAACAGGGAGATGCGGATCAGGCCCTGGAGCATTGCCGATGCGCCGTTGATCTGAACCCGGATTATGCCGAAGCCCACAATAATCTGGGCAATGTGCTGAAAGGCAGGGGCGACCTTGAAGGGGCCGAGAAGGTCTTCCGCCGGGCTGTTGCGCTCAAGCCGGGTTACGCCGACGCCCAGGTCAATCTGGGCGGCGTCCTGTTCGTCCAAGGCCGGTTTGCCGAGGCCGAGGATGCCTACCGCCGTGCCGTCCTGGACAACCCGAACCATGCCGAGGCGCACAACGGCCTGGGCGTCGTGTTGCTGGCCGTCGCCCGCCTGAACGAAGCGCTGGCATGCTTTAACCGCGCCGTTGAGTTGGACCCCGGACATGCCGAGGCCCTTTACGCCCTCGCTTCCTCGCGCTCCGGGAGTTTGGATGAGACAAAGGTCAAGGGCATTGAGGCCCGTCTGGCGGCGGGGGAAAAACTTGCAACGGCGGAGCGGATTGCCCTGCATTTTTCCCTGGGAGAAATTTACGACGAAAAGGGAGAGTTTCCAGAGGCCTTTGCCCACTTTCAGGCCGGCAACGATCTGCGAAAGATCGAACTGGAGCGCCGAGGCCATGTCTTTGACGCAAAGGCCCATGATCGTCTGGTGGAGAGGATTATCAATACTTATAGCCCGGCCTTGTTCGCCGAAAGACAGGGATGCGGCGTCCGCTCCACGTTGCCGGTTTTTATTGTCGGCATGCCGCGTTCCGGCACCACCCTGGTTGAACAGATCGCCGCCGGCCATCCCCTGGTTCACGGCGCCGGGGAACTGAACGAAATTGCTTTATTGGCCGATGGTTCGACCGGCGCGGCGGAGGCTTATATTGCGCGCCTTCAAGGCCTTGCGGGAGAGGCCGCCAGAGTCATCGACAAGACGCCTTTCAATTTTCTTTACCTCGGCGTTATCGCCCTGTTGTTTCCCCAGGCGCGAATTATCCATTGCCGACGCGAGGCCCGCGACTTGCGCCTGTCATGCTATTTTCAGAACTTCGTCTCGCCCTTCCCATGGAGTGCGGACCTCAAGGACCTGGGTCGCTACTTCAACGCCTACCGTCGGCTGATGGATCATTGGAGTAATGTCTTGCCTTTGCCCGTGCTGGACGTGGATTATGAGAACGTCGTCAGCGATCTGGAGGGTCAAAGCCGCCGCATCATTGATTTTCTGGGCCTGCCGTGGGACGAATCCTGTCTTGCTTTCCATAAAAATACCCGCGTCGTCGCCACCGCCGGCAGTTGGCAGGTCCGCCGTCCTCTCTATGCGACATCCGTCGGCCGCTGGCGGAACTACGAACAATTCCTCGGGCCGCCGGTTTAACTATGGCTGGGACGGCTCCTTTTGCTATTATACCAATGGCCGTAAAGAATGATTCTGAAAAATCCTCCCCCTTGCTTCAAGGGGGAGTTAGAGGG
>MIAA01000051.1:37279-48468 GCA_001830425.1 Rhodospirillales bacterium RIFCSPLOWO2_02_FULL_58_16 | reverse complement strand
CCTAACGCCCGGCGCGTTGACTGAAAGAAACGCCGTTTCATGAAACACAGAGGCTCAGAGACACAGAGGAGGTATAGAAAAAAAGAAAAAGCAGGAAAAAAACTTCGCTTAATCTTCTCTGCGCCTCTGTGCCTCTGTGGCCAAAAACACATGGGCAGATAACTCCCCCTTCGAAAGGGGGAGGATTTTTCAGAGTTATTTTTTACGGCCATTAGCATAACTCGCGATTCGGATTGAGGCCGCGCCGCATACGGCTTATCTATCCTCCATGATCACCCCCAAGAAGCGCCGTCCGGTTTCAGGCGGCAGGCCGTTCCGTCTGGTCTCTGACTTTACCCCCGCCGGCGATCAGCCGGAGGCCATCGCCGGACTGCTTAAAGGGATAGAAGCCGGGGAACGTGATCAGGTTTTGCTGGGAGTCACCGGCTCGGGCAAGACCTTTACCGTTGCCCATGTCATTCAAAAAGTGCAGCGTCCGACGCTGGTGCTGGCTCCCAACAAGACGCTGGCGGCGCAGCTTTATGGCGAGATGAGAGGGTTCTTCCCCGACAACGCGGTAGAATATTTTGTCTCGTTCTACGACTACTACCAGCCCGAGGCCTATGTGCCGCGCACCGACACCTTCATCGAGAAGGACGCCTCGATCAACGAGCAGATCGACCGCATGCGCCACTCGGCGACGCGGTCCATTCTGGAGCGCAACGATGTCATTATCGTCGCCTCGGTGTCGTGCATCTACGGCATCGGCGCGGTGGAGACCTACGCCGAGATGGTCCACGCCATCAAGGCCGGGGAAAGCATCGAGCGTAAAATACTGCTCCAGAAGCTGGTGGAATTGCAGTACACGCGCAACGATACAGCCTTCACCAGGGGAACCTTCCGCGTGCGCGGCGACGTGGTGGAGATATTCCCCTCCCACTGCGAGGACCGGGCGTGGCGCATATCCCTGTTCGGCAACGAGGTGGAAGCCATCGTTGAGATCGACCCGCTGACCGGCGGGAAAATCGGCACGCTGGACGCCGTTACCGTCTACCCCAACAGTCACTATGTGACGCCGCGACCGACCCTGATGCAGGCCATTCCCGGCATCAAGGCGGAAATGCGCGCCCGCGTCAAACAGTTCGTCGCCGAAGGCAAGCTGCTGGAGGCGCAACGGCTTCAGGAACGCACGACTTTCGATCTGGAAATGCTGGACGCCGCCGGTTATTGCAGCGGCATCGAGAACTATTCCCGCTATTTGACCGGACGCAAATCCGGCGACGCGCCGCCGACCCTGTTTGAGTACCTGCCGGAAAACGCCTTGATGATCGTCGATGAAAGCCATGTCTCGGTTCCTCAGCTCGGCGGCATGTACAGAGGCGACTTTAACCGGAAATCGACTTTGTCCGAGTTCGGCTTCCGCCTGCCTTCGTGCGTCGACAACCGGCCTTTGAAGTTCGAGGAATGGGACGCCATGCGCCCCCAGTCGATCTTTGTCTCCGCCACTCCCGGCCCGTGGGAGATGGAGCGCACCGGCGGGGCCTTCATCGAGCAACTGGTGCGCCCTACCGGCCTGATCGATCCGATATGCGAGGTGAGGCCGGTCGAGACCCAGGTTGACGACCTGCTGGGCGAGGTAAAAATGCGGGCGGCGTGCGGGCAGCGCGCCCTGGTCACCACCCTTACCAAGCGCATGGCCGAAGACCTGACCGAATATCTGCACGAACACGGCGTCTGCGTCCGTTACATGCATTCGGATATCGAGACTCTGGAGAGAATTGAAATCATCCGCGACTTGCGCCTCGGCGCCTTCGACGTGCTGGTGGGGATCAACCTGCTGCGCGAAGGGCTGGACATCCCGGAATGCTCCCTGGTGTGTATCCTTGACGCCGACAAGGAGGGCTTTTTGCGCTCCAGAACCTCGCTGGTGCAGACCATCGGTCGAGCGGCGCGTCATATTGACGGACGGGTGATCCTCTATGCCGACAAGATGACCGGCTCCCTTGAGTATGCCCTGGCCGAGACCAACCGGCGGCGCGAGCGCCAGCAGATATATAACGCCGCCAACGGCATCACTCCCCAGTCGGTGCGCTCGGCCATCGCCGACGTGCTCGGCTCGGTCTATGAGGCCGACTACGTCACCGTCGGAACCGGCGCCGGCGGCGAGGCGAATTTGGTCGGCAAGAACCTGAAGACCCATGTCGATGATCTGGAAAAGCGCATGCGGAAGGCGGCGGCGGACCTGGAATTCGAGGAAGCGGCCAAACTACGCGACGAAATCCGCCGTCTGGAAGCTATCGACCTGGGCCTCTACAAACCCGGCGTTTCCAAACTCGCCGCCCAGGCAGGCGGCCGGTCGCCCCGGCAGAAAGGGGAAAAGCGGCGGAAATGATTTTCCCCCTTGTTTTAAGGTCACAGCAACCCTCCCCAACCCCTCCTTGGTAAGGAGGGAAAAGCGCAGGGACCGCTGCTCGTCTCTTGAATCTGCGTCAATCTGTGTAATCTGTGGATTATCAACATTACCGTAATTTAATCCGCAGATTGCGCCGATTTGCGCAGATTGGAAAATGCTAATACTGAGAGGGTGACCCCTCCTTCGCAAGGAGGGGAAAGTGACGGCGCCGTTTATTTTTTCCCCGAAAGCGGCGTTTTGTCCGCTTGCCATATACGCACCTGATTGCGTCCCGCGCCTTTGGCCGCGTAGAGCGCCTGATCAGCGCGCTCGATCGATGTCTTGATCGAGTTGTCCGCCAGCAATTCGGCGATTCCGAATGACGCGCTGACATTCAAATTCTTGTCGTCGCTGATCTTGATCGCATGACGATTTATGTTTTGCCGCAAGCGGTCAAGCACCTCTCTGGCCTTGGCGGTCTTGGTGTTGGGGAGCAGCAATACGAACTCCTCGCCGCCGTAGCGGAAAACCTGATCGTAACGACGCAGGTGATTGAGGATATATCCGGCGACGGCTTTCAGCACCTTGTCTCCGGCCTGGTGGCCATAGGTGTCGTTGACCTTCTTGAAATGATCCAGGTCCATCATGCCGACGCTGCATGATTGCTTGTTGCGCCGGATGCGTTCCCGTTCCTCTTCAAGGCGCGCCTCCATGATCGCTCGCGTCATCACGCCGGTCAGGGGGTCGGTGTAGCGCAGGAAATCCCAGGCTTCGCTCAACAACTTGCGGACATTGACCTGGAAACAGAAGGCGCTCTCCACGAAGGCTTTATACTGGGCGGGCTTCACGGCTTTGCCGTCGCGGATGGTGCAGGCCAGGCCACGGGCCAGACCGTGCATGCGTTCGCTGAGTTTGCCGACTGCGGCAAATTCGGGATGGTTGCGCAAAAGAGGATTGACCTTGCCTGAATACCAGCGGCCGAAAACAGTTTTCTTGTGGGAATCGGCGTTAAGGTAAATCGCTTTAGGTTTAGTGCGGCACACCAGCATGGTCCTGAACTTTTCGGTCCAGTCGCGGTGAGCGTCCAGGGCGCTGCCCAACTCGCTGACGATCTCCTCAGCCTCCTCGGTGTTAAGCAACGGGAACGTATGTTTTTTTTCTTCCGTCACGTTTTTACTCCCTGCGCATGCATCAAGACGGAGATTTTTCGGCGGATTTATTTTGGGCCAGACAACGGATAACGGAAATGCGTTCTTCGATCTGTTTGACATAGTTGGCCAAATCATTCTCGCCCAGAACTTTCCCCGTTGTTTTGATCATCGCTTTTTTCCCCGAGACAAAAACATCCACCACCTTGTTCAAGTGGGATTCCCACTTGACGATATAAGGCTTCCAATCGCCATTATAGTTATTAGTTACATACCGGATAGCCTGTTCATGCGTCTTGTTCTCCCACCAAACGATATCCGGCACTTTGGGACATTCGCCGCTTGTCGTCTTCGGCGTCGGCGCAGACAAGTCGCCCTGCTCCGGGTTAGGGATTGCTTCCGCCAACGCTGCGGCGGCAGCTTCAACAGCCGCCTTGGCCGCCGCCGCCGCCGCCGCCGCCGCTGCTGCTTCCGCTTCCGCCGCCTTGATGGTTTCTTCCGTTATTTCGCTCTCGCTCAAGCCTGATTTTTCAGCAGGGAGGGCGACAATCTCACTTCCAAGGTCTTCGGACAACAGATCAACGACTTCTTCTTTGCCGGAAGCGCCTCCGGGCGCCGCCTTGCCCCGCAGTCCGCGCCAAATCCCGGCTGAGATATCGACCAACCCGGCGATGCCGCTTGATTCGGTAAACCGGATGAACCCCGGCGAATCGGCAAAACTCGTTTTTCCTTCGATCCCTTCCACGGACTGCCTGGCGTACCCGGCATACCCGATAAAGGCGGCGACAGAGAGCAACGCCACCGCCGACAGACGAAGACGGAAACGCCAGCGAGGCGGAAACGCCCCGCCGAAAGAAGAAATCTTATCGGCGACGCCGACCAACGATTTTTGCTTGTCCTGCTGATCAGAAAGTTCCGGTTCCGCCATTTTTCCCTCGGCTGATTAATCAAGACCGTCCCAACGCCATCGATTCGGCGATCAAAAACTATTGAGAATAGTAGAAGGGACCGTCGGAATCCTGTTTTTTGCCGCCTCCTCCGTTTCCGTCGGCTGCAACCGGCGGGGCGCTGCGGCAGGCGAAATGAGCGCCGGTCGGCGTTGCCAGCGGACAGTCTCTATAATTCTGACCGGTGAATTCGGCGGTTTTTTTATACTTGGCGCATCGATCAACGGCCATTTTCTGTATTTCTTTGGGAGTCGCTCCCCGCTTGTTGTAGCAAACGGTAACGGCAGAGATGTCTTTCGGCTCCTCTATGTATTCGGGGGAATCCCGGTTGAATTCACCGGGATTGAGAATATAGGGCGGACTCCTGAAGCAGCCGGACAAGGCGGCCAGGATCACGCACACAAACAGGAGCGTTAAAAATCTCATAGCTTTTCTATAATCGTTTTTCTTGAGGGGCGCTATAATTACCGATCTTCTTCATCAAGCGACAACAGCGCCGCGTTGCCGCCGGAGGCGGCGGTGTTGACGCAAAGCGTGCGCTCGGCGGCAAAACGGTAAAGGTAGCGCGGCCCTCCGGCCTTGGGGCCGGTGCCGGACAGCCCCTCGCCGCCGAATGGCTGCACGCCGACAACGGCGCCGATCATGTTGCGGTTGACGTAGGTGTTGCCGACGCGGGTGCGTTTTTGAATGTATTTTGCGACGGAGTCGACCCGGCTGTGAACGCCCAAGGTCAGACCGAAGCCGGTATTGTTGACCGCCTCGATTACCTGATCAAGATAGTCGGCGGCGTAGGAGATGATATGGAGAACAGGACCGAAAACTTCTCCTTTCAGCATATCCGGGCGCGCGATTTCATAGGCGCACGGGGCGAAAAATGTTCCGTGGGAGCACGCTTTCGCCAACGAGGCCCGACACAACAATTTCCCCTCGCGCTCCATGCGCCTTGCGTGAGCCTTCAGCATTTTCACGGCCCCGCCGTTGATCACAGGCCCCACGTCGGTGGACAACAGCGCCGGGTCGCCGACGCTGAGTTCCTCGACGGCTCCGGCCAGCATCTTCAACAGGCGCGGCGAGATATCCCGCTGGACGAACAGCACCCGCAAGGCCGAACAGCGTTGACCGGCGCTGCGGAAAGCCGAAACGACGACATCCTTTACCACCTGCTCGGGAAGAGCCGTAGAATCGACGATCATCACGTTCTGGCCGCCGGTCTCGGCAATCAGCGGAATGATCGGCCCCGGACGTTTAGCTAAAGTCAGATTGATTGCGTGCGCCGTCTTCACCGAGCCGGTAAAGGCGACGCCGCCGACACGGGCGTCCTTGACAAGCTGTAACCCCACGGTCGGCCCGGCGCCGGGGATAAGATTCACCACGTCATCAGGCGCCCCCGCCCGGCGCAGGATTTCGACGGCGCGGGCGGCGATCAGCGGAGTCTGCTCGGCCGGCTTGGCCGCCACCGCATTCCCGGCAGCCAGCGCCGCGCTTACCTGCCCGATAAAGATGGCCAGAGGGAAGTTCCACGGGCTTAGACAGACGAATACGCCGCGCCCGTGCAGGGATACCTGATTGGTCTCGCCGGTGGGGCCGGGCATGATTTGCGGCCCGGCGAAGTCGATGCGGGCGCGTTCGGCGTAGTAGCGGCAGAAATCCACCGCCTCGCGCACTTCGGCAAGGGCATCGGGAATGGTCTTGCCGGCCTCGCGGACGCATAGGGCCATCAACTCGCCCCTGTTGTCCTCAAGCAGGTCGGCGGCCCGCTCCAGACAGGCGGCGCGTTGCTCCGCCGGGGTTGCGTCCCAGTCGGCGGCGGCTTTCCGGGCCAACTCCAAAGTTCGGTCCACGTCTTCATGGGCGGCGTCGATAACGACTCCTACCTGTCGACGGTTATCGGCGGGATCGAGGATAGCCCGTCTTTTTCCGTTGCCGCCGCCATCTGCTGTCCATGGTCCGCCGGCGGCCTCCATCTCGTTTTTGAGGACGCGCAGTTCCGCCGGGTTGCTGAGATCGACGCCCTTGGCGTTGCGCCTTGCCGCCCCGTAGAGATCGGCCGGCAGGGGAATGCGGGAGTTGGCCTTGACGGCAAGCGCCGCCGCTTCGGCCGCCGGATCGGCGATGATGCGTTCGATCGGAATATTTCCGTCAACGATGCGATTGACGAAGGATGAATTGGCGCCGTTCTCCAGCAGGCGGCGCACCAGATAGGCCAACAAGTCTTCGTGCGTGCCGACCGGCGCGTAGACCCGGCATCGAACGCCGCTTTCGCCGTCGCCGACCATTTGATCGTAGAGGCTCTCGCCCATGCCGTGGAGGCGCTGAAACTCGAAGTCCCGGTTCTTGCCTGCCATTTCCAGCACCGCCGCCACGGTGTGGGCGTTGTGGGTGGCGAACTGGGGATAGAACAAGTCGCTGCGGGCCAACAGCCTGCGGGCGCACGCCAGATAGGAAACATCGGTGGAAACCTTGCGGGTAAACACCGGATAGGCGGCAAGGCCTTGCTCCTGGGCGCGTTTGATCTCGGCGTCCCAGTAGGCGCCCTTGACCAGGCGCACGGTGATTCGCCGGTTATGCTCCTCGGCCAGAGCGCCGAGCCAGTCAATGACGAAGGGCGCCCGCTTTTGATAGGCCTGCACCGCCAGCCCCAGTCCGTCCCAGCCGGATAATTTGCGGTCGGAGAATGCCGCCGCGAAAACATCCAGCAACGGCTCCAGCAGGTCAGCCTCTTCCGCGTCCAGACACAGCCCGATGCCGGCGTCCGCCGCCCGAACCGCCAGGTCGATCATCCGTGGAACCAGCTCGTCCATCAGCCGGCGGCGCTGGGAAAACTCGTAGCGGGGATGAAGCGCCGAAAGTTTGACCGACACTCCCGACCCGGCATTAACGGCGCCGATGGCGGCGATAGCCTGACAATAGGCCCTGAAATAGGCGTCGGCGTCAGGGGCGGTATGGGCCGACTCGCCCAGCATGTCGAAGGAATAGCAATAGCCCACGGCCTCGCCTTGGCGCGCCCTTTCCAGGGCCTCGCCGATGGTCCGTCCGAGGACGAACTGGCCGCCGAGAATGCGCATCGCCTGAACCAGCGCCCGGCGGATTAACGGCTCGCCGCTTCTGGCCGTCATGCGGCGCAGATAAGAGCCGATATCATTATCTCCTCCGACATCGTCATCCATCCTGACCACGCGCCCGGTCAACATCAGCGCCCAGGTGGAGGCGTTGACGAACAAGGAATCGCTACGCCCCAGATGTTTTTCCCAATCGGCTTCGCCGATCTTGTCGCGGATCAGGCGGTCGGCGGTTTTGGCGTCGGGAACCCGCAGCAGCGCCTCGGCCAGACACATCAGCGCCACGCCTTCCCGGTTGGACAACTCGTATTCGTGCATGAAGGCGTCCAGACCGCCGACGCCGACGCCTTTGTCGCGAATAGTTTCCACCAGCCGCCGCGCCGTCGCCGCGATGCGCCCGTTAAGCTCGTCGTCAACGGCGGCCTCGGCGATCAGAGCGGCGACGCACGAAGCCTCGTCGGCGCCGGCGGCGTTTTGAATGGCCTGCCTTAAGGCATCCGCTTGGGGAAATTCACCGATAAAAACCATGCCGCGATTGTATCACGGTAGTTTGGCGATGCGGAGGATATTGGTTGTGCCGCGAATGCTTAACGGAATGCCGGCGGTTATCACGACCTTGTCGCCCGAGCTTACCAGTCCCAATTCAAGAGCCGCCGCCAGTCCTTGTTCGACCATTCCGTCAAAACTTTCCTGTTCCTTGATGACAATCGGCCTGACGCCCCACGCCAGGGTCAGCCGCCGCGCCGTTTTAAGGTTCGGAGTCAGCCCGAGAACCGGCACATGGGGCCTCTCCCGCGCCGCCCGCAGCGAGGTCCAGCCGGAAGACGTGAAAGAGGCTATGGCCTTGGCCGAAACCGTTTCCGCCACTTTACTGGCGGCGGCGATGATGGCGTCTGAATCGGTGGCCTCAGGTTCGGGGCGGGCGGCATCGACCATCACCCTGAAGTAAGGATCAAGACGCACGCCGCAAATGATGCGGTTCATCATTTCCACGGCTTCAATCGGGTAGTCGCCGGCGGCGGTTTCCTGGGACAGCATCACGGCGTCGGCGCCGTCATAGACGGCGGTCGCCACGTCGGAAGCCTCGGCCCGGGTCGGAGTCGGCGCCAGAATCATCGAGTTCAGCATCTGGGTGGCGACGACGACGGGTTTTCCCGCCTTGCGGCAGGCCCTTAGAATGCGTTTCTGAATCGCCGGAACCTCTTCCGGCGGCAACTCGACGCCGAGGTCGCCGCGCGCCACCATAACCGCATCGGCGCGCTCGACGATTTTATCCAGGTGAATGATGGCCGAACGGCGCTCCAGCTTGGCCATGACGCCGGCGCGATTGCCGATCAATTCCCGCGCCTCGTCAACGTCTTTTTCTTCCTGGACGAACGACAGCGCCACCCAATCGACGCCGAGTTCGAGGCCGAAAGCCAGGTCCCGCCGATCTTTAGCGGTCAACGGCGATATGCCGAGCATCAAGCCGGGGAGGTTCACCCCCTTGTGATCCGATAATACGCCGCCGATCACGACCTCGGTCTCGGCATGATCAGGGCCGCACTCCAGACAGCGAAGGCGCACTTGCCCGTCATCAAGCAGGACATCCATCCCGGCCTTTAATGCGGCAAACGCTTCGGGATGGGGAAATTCCACGCGATGGCTTTCGCCGGGTTCAGCCGAAGAATCGAGCCGGAAGCGGTCGCCGCGCCTTATCCTGACCGGGCCGTTGGCGAACGTGCCGATCCGCAGTTTGGGGCCTTGAAGGTCCATGATCACGCCGATCGGACGCCCTACCTCGCGCTCTACGTCGCGGATGGCCTCATAGATGGCCCGGTGTTCCTCGTGAGTGCCGTGGCTGAAATTAAGCCGGAACAGGTCGGCCCCGGCCTTGAACAGGGCGGCGATAGCGTCGCGGCTGTCGACCGCAGGCCCGAGCGTGGCGATAATCTTGGCGTTTCGTCGGCGCATCATGGCGCACACTCCTCTATCCTGTATTTTACCGAGAATATCCCGAAGGCCCTCTGACGACGACTAAATTCGGCGTATTCGGTAAAACAGGCGGATCGTCAGCAGCAGCGCCAGAATGGCGGCGTGAATCAAGGGCGGACGCAGGTCGGCCTTGACCATCATGGCGTAGTGAAAGACGCCACCGACGGCGGCCACATAGACCAGCCTGTGCAGTTTCTTCCAGCGCGCCGCCCCCAGCCGCCTGATCATGCCGTTGGTCGAGGTAACCGCCAACGGAACCAGCATCAGGAAACTCACCACGCCGACGGTAATGAAGCGGCGCTTGGTCACGTCGGCAATGATGTCGGCCCAGACCAAGGATTGCTCGATAGTCACATAGTTGACTACATGCAGGACGGCGTAAAAGAAAGTAAACAGGCCCAACATACGGCGATAGCCGATGATTCCGCCATTGCCCGTCAACCGGGCCAGCGGCGTCGCCGTCAGGGTAATCAGCAGGAAGCGCAACGTCCAGTCGCCGAGAAAACGGTTGATGGTCTCTACCGGATTGGCGCCGACGCCGACAAAAACCATCTTCCAGGTCAGCCACATCAGCGGCGTCAGGCACAAGACGAAAATCAAGCGCCGAAGGCGCACTAAAAATATTTCCTCAGGTCCATGCCGGCGTAAAGTCCGGCCACCTCGTCGGCGTAGCCGTTGAACATCAGGGTCTTTTTCTTGGGCGCGAAGAAGGATTCGCCGATTACCCGCTCTTTCGCCTGACTCCAGCGGGGATGATCGACCTCGGGATTGACGTTGGCGTAAAAGCCGTACTCGCGGGACGATTGACGGTTCCATGTAGTCTCCGGCATGGTCTCGACAAGGCTGATGGAGACTATCGACTTGATGCTCTTGAAGCCGTACTTCCACGGCGCGATCAGGCGGATGGGAGCGCCGTTCTGGTTGGGCAATTCCTCGCCGTACAGGCCGACGGCGAGAATGGTCAGCGGATGCATCGCCTCGTCAATGCGCAAGCCCTCGGCATAAGGCCAGGGCAGAACCGGGCGCTCCTGACCCGGCATCCGTTTCGCGTCGTACAGAGTCTCGAAAGCAACGTATTTGGCGCGGGAGGCAGGCTCGAAACGCTTGAGCATATCGCCCAGAGGAATGCCCACCCAGGGGACAACCATCGACCACGCCTCGACGCAACGCAGGCGATAGATGCGTTCCTCCAGCTTGTGCGGCTTGATCAAATCCTCATAGGCGTAGGAACCGGGCTTGCCGACCTCACCCTTGACGGCGACGCTCCACGGTTTGGGATTGAACTTGCCGGCGGTCTTTGCCGGGTCTTCCTTGTCGGTTCCGAACTCATAGAAATTATTGTAGGAAGTGATGAGTTCCTTCGGCGTCAATCCGCCTTCCGCCGCGTATGAACTCTTGACTATATCGCCGAGCGGCGCTCCGGCCCGCGCCGCCGTCGAGGGCAGCAAAGACCCCAGCGTCGCCACGGCGGCGGCCTCCATAAAACGCCGCCGGTCGAGGAATATTTCCTTGGGAGTGATCTCCGATGATTTAACGTCCGAGGATTTTCTGAATTTGATAAGCATTTCCATTCTTCCTCAAATGACCGTTCAAACCGTTTGTTTTAACCTAGAGCACTATCCGACCAAATTAAATCATCTGCGTTGCGCATTGGCGAGGCGATCCGCCAGGCGCGCCGCGAAGAGCGATG
>MIAA01000051.1:0-37271 GCA_001830425.1 Rhodospirillales bacterium RIFCSPLOWO2_02_FULL_58_16 | reverse complement strand
AAGGGCCGGGGTCTTTTTCGGCGCAGGTTCGTCAAAGGGCTTGCCCGTAGTGTACGCTACGCGCTACACCCTTTTCCTGCCCGCGCCAAAAAATCCCTCCGGCGCAGAAGATTCAATTTGGTCGGATAATGCTCTAACAGGTTCGGGTATAACTGCCGCCTCATGCGCACCCTCCATCATCTATGGCTCTCGCCGTTCTGCCGCAAGGTCAGAATCGTCCTCGTCGAAAAGAAGATCGAGTTCGATATGCATGTGGAGAACATCTGGGAGCGGCGTCCGCAATTCCTCGCCCTCAACCCGGCCGGCGATGTCCCGGTGCTGATCGAGCCTGACGGCGCGGCTTTGTCGGGAAGCGGCGTCATCTGCGAGTTCCTTGAAGAGATTTACCCCGAGCCGTCCCTGCTCGGCAATACGCCGCAGGCGCGGGCCGAAGTGCGCCGCCTGATCGACTGGTTCGACATCAAGTTCAACCGCGAGGTTACCGAAAGCCTCGTCGGCGAGAAGATGATGAAGCGCTTTCTCGGGCTGGGGCAACCCGACTCCAAGATCATCCGCGCCGGACACGCCAACCTTCATCATCACCTGGATTATATCACCTATCTGGTTGAGCGGCGCAAATGGCTCGGCGGCGATCATATATCGCTGGCCGACATCGCGGCGGCGGCTCATTTATCAACGGTGGACTACTTGGGCGACGTGCCGTGGGACGATCACGAAAGAGCCAAGGACTGGTATGCGCGCATCAAGTCCCGGCCCAGTTTCCGCCCTCTCCTTAACGACCATATTCCGGGCGCCCCGCCGGCCAAGCACTACATCAACCTGGATTTCTGATCACCCTTTTTTCATAAGGCTTTTTACGTCTTTCAGGTTAGCGGCGCCGCTGATCTGGGCAAGCACGGCGAAGACAACCGCGCCGCCGACGACAAGCCCCGCCAGAGCCGAAGCGCGATGCAGGATGTCTCCGGCCAGCATCTCCGCCAGCCCCCACATGGCGGGAACCATGCATAATGCCATTCCGGCGCCGGCGCCGGCCATTCTTGGAAGGCGATATCCAAGCCTTTGGTCAATCACAAGATGGCCGCGACGCATCAGAATAATGGCCAGCAGACCGGCGTTGAGCCATGACGCGATCATTGTCGCCATGGCGATTCCGACATGAAGGAACGGTCCCATCAGGACCAGATTCAAAACCAGATTGACGATCATGGTAATGACCGCGACCTTGACCGGCGTCGCCGTGTCGCCGCGAGCGAAAAAACCGGGAGCAAGCGCCTTCACCAGCACATAAGCCGGAAGGCCGGCGGCATAAACGGCCAACGCAGCAGCGGTGGCTTGAACCTCCGTCGGGCCGAAGGCGCCGCGCTCGAAAAGGACGGCAATTACCGGATGGGCGATCACCATCAGCGCCGCCGCCGCCGGCAAGGTGAACAAAAAAACGAACTCCAGCGCCCGGTTCTGGCTGTGCATGGCCTCTGCCTCCTGACCGGCGCGCAATTGACGCGAAAGCAAGGGCAGCAGCGCCGTGCCTACGGCCACCCCGATGACGCCCAAGGGCAACTGATTCACCCTGTCGGCATAAAACAGATATGAGATGGAGCCGGTGGGCAGGAACGAAGCGATAATGGTGTCAACCCACAGGTTGATCTGATAGACCCCCGCCCCGATCGCCACCGGCACAATCCGTCGGCTCATAAGCTTCACTTTGGGCGTAAGGCGCGGACGGCAAAGACGCAGAGGCATGCCGGCGCGGGCGCAAAAAACATACATCCAGATCAGTTGCGCCGCCCCGGCGCCGCAAACGCCCCAGGACAGGGCGTGGGCCGGACTTTCCATCAGCGGCGTCAGAACGAGAATAGCGCCGATCAGGCACAGGTTGAGCAGGATCGGCGTCGCCGCCGCCGCCGCGAAACGACCCAATGAGTTCATGACCCCGGACATCAGGGAAACAAGGGAAACGAACAGCAAATAGGGAAAGGTAATGCGGGTCAGCGTCACCGCCAGTTCAAACTTTTCCGGCGCGTCGGCAAAGCCGGGGGCGAACACATACATGAACAGCGGCATCGCCGCCTCAAAGGCTGCGACAAACAGCAGCAGCGTCCACAATAACACGCTCAAGGCCTGCTCGGCGAAGACGTGCGCCGCTTCCTTTCCGTCCTCCTCCAAGCTCTCGGCGAACAGGGGGATGAAGGCGGCGTTGAAGGCCCCCTCGGCAAACAATCTGCGAAACAGGTTGGGAAGCTTGAAGGCGACAAAGAAGACGTCGGCCAACACGCCGGCGCCGAGAACGGAAGCGATCAGGATGTCGCGCACGAATCCCAAAACACGGCTTGCCATGGTGAAGGCGCCGATGGTGGCGATGGAGCGCATAAATACCATAAGGATTTTTAACCGTTAATTACGGCCTTGAGAAGGAGATCGTGAATGGTTTTGATTTTCTCATCGCCGTCCACCTTCAGCCCGAAAATATCCTTAACATAAAACACGTCAACCACGCGCTCGCCGTAGGTGGAGACATGGGCGCTGGATATTTGCAGGCCTAGGGATTTGAGGACGGCGGTAACATCGTGAAGGAACCCCAAGCGGTCGCGTCCGTTGACCTCGATGACCGTGTAGTTGGCGCTGGCCTTGTTATCAATCAGCACCAGCGGCGGCACTTCGAAGACCGAGGCGCGACCGGGCAAAGCCTGCCGGCGTTGCGCGTTCAGGGCGCGACCGGGGTCCAGTTGTCCGGCGAGAGTCTCCTCGGTGCGCCGCCGCAGTTTCTCCAGTTGTTTTTTATCGGCAAAGGCGCCGCCGCCGGAATCCTGAATGGAAAAAGTGTCCAGCGCCATGCCGTTCGACAAGGTAACGATCTTGGCGTCAACGATCGAAGCGCCGCTGAGGGCCATGGCTCCGGCGATTTGCGAGAACAGTCCGGGATGATCAGCGGTATAGATTACGATTTCCGTTACATCAAGAAAATCATCCACCCGCGTTTCAATATGCAGGTCAAGTCCTTCCTGCTCGGCTTTGCGAACAAGATGGGCGTGAGAGGCCAGCGTATCGGCATCGAAGGTAAGCCAGTAACCCGGATAACCGCGCTCGATATGTTTTTCCACATCGGCAAGCCCCCAGTCTTTTAACCGTTCCCGCAGGGCCTGCTTGACATCGCCGACACGGGATTCCTGGCTTCCGGCCCCGGCGCCGCCGGTAATTTCGTCCAATGCGCGGTAGTAGAGTTCGCGCAACAGCCCTCCCTTCCATCCGTTCCAGACCTGCGGGCCGACGGCGCGAATATCGGCCACGGTCAGGACCGTCAGCATCCGCAGCCGCTCCGGAGACTGAACAATTTTGATGAAATCGCCGATGGCCTTGGGATCATCCAGATCGCGCTTGAAAGCGGTACTGCTCATCAGCAGGTGATGAAGCACCAGCCATGAAACCGTTTCGGTTTCCCACTCGCTTAATCCCAGCCTCGGCCCCAGATCACGGGCGATCCCGGATCCGACCTCGGAGTGGTCGCCTTTTTGGCCCTTGGCGATGTCATGCAGAAGCACCGCCGCATAAAGGGCTTTGCGCGATTGCAACTCACCGATGACGGCGCTGACTACCGGCAGTTCGTCCTTGAACCGACCCTGCTCGATATTATGCAGGACGCCGATGGCGCGGATGGTGTGTTCGTCCACCGTATAGACATGATACATGTCGTATTGCATATGGGCGACGACGCGCCCGAACTCGGTGATGAACAAGCCCAGAACCCCGGCCTCGTTGAGTTGTTTCAGGGCTTTTTCCGGGTCTTTGCCGGAAGTCAGCATCGCCATGAACAGGCGATTGGCCGCCTCGTTCGCACGCAGATCATCGTTAATCAGATGCAGGTTCCGGGTGACCAGACGCAAGGCCTGGGGATGGATATCCAGTCCATGACTCTGGGCCTCGTGAAAAAGCCGGATGAGCTTGACGGGGTCACGCTCGAAATCACGATCATTCTCCACCATCAGCCGGGCGCCGTCGACGCGAAAGCCCTTTACGGGGCGAGTAAGCAACGACATTGACGGCATGCGGAAGCGGCGCTTTTTCTGCGCCTCCTCCAGAACGGCGCACAGGATGCGCGTCAGGTCTCCGACATCCTTGGCGATCAGGAAATAGTCCTTCATGAAGCGCTCGACGCCCCGCGCCCCGCCCCCGTTCCCGGCGCCCTCTTCGTCCGCATAGCCCATGCGCACGCTGATAACGGTCTGGGCGTCGAAACTCAGCCGTTCCTCCGGTCGGCCGGACAGGTAATGGAGGCGACAGCGCACCGTCCACAGAAACTCCTGCGCCTTGCCGAACCGCTTCGCGTCGTCCTGCGTCAATACGCCGCGCGCCGTCAGGCCGTTGACGTCATCCACCTGATAGAGATACTTGGCGATCCAGAACAGCGTTTGCAGGTCGCGCAGCCCTCCCTTTCCCTCCTTGATGTTCGGCTCCAGCATGTAACGGGAACCGCCCATGCGTTCATGGCGGGCATTGCGCTCCGCCAGCTTTTCATCAACGAAATCGGCGCCGCTGCCGGAGACTATTTCGCTGATAAAACGGCGTTTGAAATCATTGAAGAGCGCTTCATTGCCCAACAACCACCGGGCTTCAAGCAGGCTGGTGCGGATAGTCAGGTCCTCTTTGGACAGACGAATGGACTCGTCCACGGAACGGGTGGCGTGGCCGACTTTCAGTCCCATGTCCCACAGCAGATAGAGCATAAACTCCACCACCTGCTCGATATGGGGCGTGCGTTTGTAGGGCAGCAGGAACATCAGGTCGATGTCGGAATAAGGGGCTAACTCCCCCCTTCCATAGCCGCCGGTGGCGGCCACCGAGAGTCGCTCGCCGGTGGTCGGATTGGCCAGGGGATAGACATATTCAAGGGCAAAATCGTGAATCACCCGCATCAACTGATCAACCAGGAAAGCGTTGGCGCTTACCACCTCTGACCCCTTGGCGCCCTCGCTCTCGAAGCGGCGGCGGACTTCGTTACGTCCGTTATTAAGGGCGTCCTTGAGGATGGCGAGCACGTTCGGATGAGTTTTTGACGAATAGCCGGACCACTCGGCGATTTCAGCCAATTTTCCGGCTAAAGCCTCGCGATCGATTATGGCGTGCTGATTTTGAATGGTGATCATCGGTTAAGAACAAAAGGCTGACGCCTATCCATCCAGCAATCCCTTCACCCTGTAAAGCGCGTCCAGCGCCTCCTTCGGCGTCAGGTCGTCGGGATTTATCCCGTGCAGGGCCTCCACGGCGGCGGCGGTCTTGATGGTTGCCGGCGGCGGCGCCTTTTCAGTCAACGCGGCGAACAGAGGCAGATCGTCGGCCAGTTTGGTTATGACCCCCGATTGCCGGCCTTTCTCCAGGGTTTCCAGCACCTGCTCGGCGCGGGCGACGACGGTCTCCGGCAGACCGGCCAGCTTTCCGACATGGATGCCGTAGGAGCGGTCGGCGGCGCCGGGCGCAACCTCGTGCAGAAACACCACGTCGCCTTTCCATTCCTTGACCTGCATGGTGTGGCAGGACAGCGCCTTCAGCTTCGCCGCCAGCGACGTCAGTTCATGGTAATGAGTGGCGAACAGGCCCCGGCAGCGGTTTGTTTCATGCAGATGCTCAACCACCGCCCAAGCGATGGACAAGCCGTCGAAGGTGGCGGTGCCGCGCCCGATCTCATCGAGGATGACCAGCGCTCCGGGACCGGCCATGTTGAGGATGGCGGCGGTCTCCACCATTTCGACCATGAAGGTGGAGCGCCCACGGGCCAGATCATCGGCGGCGCCGACCCGCGAGAACAGCCGGTCAACGGCGCCGATGCGGGCGCTGTGCGCCGGAACGTAAGAACCCATCTGGGCGAGCACGGCGATCAAGGCGTTCTGGCGCAGGAAAGTGCTCTTGCCCGCCATGTTGGGGCCGGTCAGCAGCCACAGGCGTCGTTCATTGCCCAGATCGCAGTCGTTGGCGACGAAGACTCCGTCCTGGCTTTTCTCCAGCGCCGCCTCGACCACCGGGTGGCGGCCTCCTGTGATTTCAAAGTCACGGCCGGCGGTGACTACCGGCCTGCTGTAGTTCCTGTCCGCCGCCAATTGAGCCAGCGCCGAGGCCGCGTCCAGCGCCGCCGCCGCCCGCGCCGCCAGGGCCACCGCCTCCGAGCGTCCGATAATTTCTCCCGTCAGGTCTTCAAACAGTTTTAACTCAAGGGCCAGCGCCTGCTCGGCGGCGCGGGCGATTTTTCCCTCCAGCTCGCCCAGTTCCACCGTCGCATAGCGCACCTTGTTGGCTATCGTCTGACGATGAATGAAGGGGGCATCCGCTCCCGTCGGCATTCTTTCGGCCTGTCCCGCCGCCACCTCGATGTAATAGCCGAGAACATTGTTATGTTTGATCTTAAGGGCCTGAATGGCGGTCTCGGCGGCATACCTGCCTTGCAGATTGGCGATCAGGCGGCGGCTTTCATCGCGCAGCGTAATCAGTTCGTCCAGTTCCGGCGCATAACCGGCGGCGATGAATCCGCCGTCGCGTGCGTACAAGCCGGGTTCGGGGCCGAGGGCGCGGGTCAGACGGTCCACCAGTTCGCCGTGAAAGCCCATTTCTTTCATGCAGGCGGCGACGCCGTCGGGGATTCCCTGAAATTCGGCGGGCTTTAAAGCCTCGCGCAGGCTCGATATCACCGCCAGAGCGTCACGCACCGCCGCCAGGTCGCGTGGACCGCCGCGTCCCACGGTCAGGCGGGATAATGCGCGTTCAAGATCGGGACAGCGCTTGAGCAGGCCGCGCACGGACTCGCGCAGACGCTCGTCATCGACGAAGAATTGAACCATGTCGAGGCGATTGCCGATAGCCGCCGGATCGGTCAACGGCGCCGCCAGACGCGCCGCCAGAAGTCTGGCCCCGGCGCCGGTCAATGTCCGGTCAATAACGTCAAGCAGCGATCCCTCGCGCTCTCCGCTGAGGGCTACGGTAAGCTCCAGGTTGCGCCGGGTGGCGGCGTCAATCTCCATCACCGCCCCCCGTTCAAGACGCCGGGGCCGGGAAATACACGGCATTTTTCCCTTTTGCGTCAGCTCAACATAGTCAACCAGGGCGCCGCCGGCCGCCGTCTCGGCGCGGGAGAACTCGCCGAAAGCGTCCATGGTCTTTACCTGATAAAGAAGCTGAAGACGCTTGCGGGCATTCTCGCTGTCGAAACAACTCGACGGCAGGGAAGTCAACCGCTCCCGCCAATCATTCAGCGTCTCGAACAACTCCGGTTTTTGCATAAACGTCTCGGATATCAGCAATTCACCGGCGTCGAGCCGCGCCAGAACGGCGCCCAACTCATTCAAGGCAACGGCCTGGGTTTGAAAATCGCCGGTGGAAACGTCGATCCAGGCCAGCCCCAATTCGCCGCGCACCTCGGCCGCCGCGCCCAGAAAATTATGCCGCCTTGCATCAAGCAATGTATCCTCGGTCAGCGTCCCCGGCGTCACCAGACGGACCACGTCGCGGCGCACCACCGATTTGGCTCCGCGCTTTTTGGCCTCGGCCGGATTCTCCATCTGCTCGCATACCGCCACCTTGAACCCCTTGCGGATAAGACGGGCCAGATAGACATCGTGGCTGTGAACAGGCACTCCGCACATGGGGATATCCTCGCCCAGATGCTTGCCGCGCCTGGTCAGCGCAATGCCCAGCGCCTCGGCGGCGGCAACGGCGTCGTCGAAGAACATCTCATAGAAATCACCCATGCGGTAGAACAACAGGCAATCGGGATTCCTGCGCTTGATGGCCAGAAACTGGGCCATCATCGGCGTAACGTCACCCGCGCAATCCGCCGGCGAAGCGGCTTCGGGGCGTTCTATGGAGGTCAGGTCATGCATGGCGACAACCATAACATACGGAGCGCCGATGGGGCTATGCTTCACGATCAGATTCTAAGGTTGCATGGGGAAATATTGGTTTGACAGGTGTATGATAGGAAATATTCGATGATTTAAGAGATATGCAATTGGGTGGTTTTATGAATGAAGACTGGGTTGCCGCTTTTCCGGGGCTTCGGGATTTGGAAATGGAGCCGCTTAAGACGCTCCGCGCCGCAGCGACTCCGGTGACGGTTCCTGCGGGGACGGTTTTGTTCCAAGAGGGAAGCGAATGCGGCAAGTACATTTTGGTTCTTGATGGTTCTGTGCGGGTGCAAAAGATTTCCGAAAGTGGGCGCGAGATCGTTCTTTACCGCGTTGAGAATGGCCAGGCGTGCGTTCTCACCACCAGTTGCCTCATGTGCGGCGAGACCTACGGCGCCGAGGGCGTATCCGAAACCGAGGTCAAGGCGGTGGCCTTGCCCAAAAGCGCCTTCCGCTCCCTGTTGGCCACATCAGAAAAATTCCGTGAGTTCGTATTCACCATTTTCGGTAAACGCATATCTGACTTAATGATGATCATTGAGGAAGTGGCCTTTCACCGCATTGACGGGCGCTTGGCTCAGTTCCTTCTGGAGCACGCTGACGCTGAAAAATGCCTAAACAAAACCCATCAGGAATTAGCCGCCGAGTTAGGCTCCGTGCGCGAAGTAATCTCCCGCCAGCTTAAGGAGTTTGAACGAAGGGGCTGGGTCGCCCTCAGTCGTAAACGCATAGAAATCTTAAACGCCGCCGCTCTCGCTGATTTGAAAAAGACCGGGCTTATGTGACTAGGTTACAGACGGCCCGGCCATGGCTGTGGTTTGCTTCACAAAGATAAACATTTTAACTCTTTCGTGGAGGAAACAATCATGAAAAAAAATGTAGGCAATGCAGACAAAGCCCTGCGCATCATTGTTGGCCTTGGTCTGGTTTCCATCGTCTTCGTCGGTCCCCAAACGCCTTTCGGCTGGGTCGGGCTGATTCCGCTGCTGACTGCTTTTATCGGCTTCTGCCCGGCCTATACCATCTTCGGCTTGAACACCTGTGCAATAACGAAATAAGACCAGGAATTTTCCATGACCAAGAAAGCTTCATTCATTACGGCGATCATCGCCTGCTTGCCTTTAACACCCGCCCTATCGGCAAACCTTGACACTCATAGTAAAGAAGGCGTCGATATCATCAAGAAATTCAGCGATACCCTGAAAGGCGAATTACAAAGCGCCATGAAATCGGGCGGCCCCATCAACGCCGTCGGCGTCTGCAACATCAAGATGCCTGAGCTGACGTCTTCTGCCTCCTCCGGCGCATGGACGGTGAGCCGCACCAGCCTCAAGCTGAGGAACCCCAAAAACAAACCCGACACTTGGGAACTAAAAACACTCAAGATGTTCGAGGAAAAGAAAGCCGAGGGAACGCCTGCCGATAAACTTGCTTATGCCGAAGTGTTGGACGTGGACGGCAAAAAGGTCTTCCGCATTATGAAAGCCATACCCACCGGCGAAGTTTGCATGAACTGCCACGGCCCCGCTCTAAACCCCGAAGTCAGCAAGAAACTCTACGAGTTGTACCCCGACGACAAAGCTCGGGGCTTCAATATTGACGACATTCGCGGCGCCTTTTCCTTAAAGAAGCAGCTATAATCAATTTTATGAAAAAGCCGGTCAGAGTCACCTATTTCTCCGACATCCTATGCGTCTGGGCCTATTGCGCCCAAGCGCGCGTGGATGAACTTCGGGAGCGTTTCGCGGAAGAAGTTGATATTGATTTACGATTTATCTCCATCTTTGGAAACACCCGATTAAAAATTAACGACGGGTGGAAAAATCGCGGAGGCTTCGAGGGGTATGACGACCATGTCAGAGAAGTCGCCGAACGGTTCCCTCATGTGAACGTCCATAATGAACTATGGCGCAAAACCAGACCCGCGTCTTCGGCAAGTCCTCACCTGTTCCTCAAGGCGGTTCAGTTGGCCGACAGCACCGGACTCGAAAAGACAGCTTGGGCGTTCAGGCAGGCGTTTTTCAAAGATGCGCTGGACATCGCCGACACCGAGGTTCAATGGCGGATCGCCGGTGAATTAGATATTCCCCCCAAGGACATCAAGGCGACCTTAAAGAACGGGACAGCCATGGCGGCGCTGTGCGAGGATTACAATATGCAACGTGAGCAAAATATTGAGGGAAGCCCAACCTTCGTGCTTAACGAAGGCCGCCAAAAGCTGTTCGGCAATGTCGGTTACCGGGTAATAGAGGCTAATATCCAGGAAATGCTGCGCGCCACGGATTCTTCTCAGGCCAGTTGGTGCTGAAACCATGATTGGGTTTACTCCCATCCCCTCTCTTGTCGGCGGCCTGATCATAGGTCTGGCTGCCGCCCTTTTCATGTGGAGCAACGGTCGAGTCACCGGAATTAGTGGAATCATCGGAGGGTTGTTGCCTCCTCATGCTAATGATATGGCTTGGCGGCTGGCGGTTGTCGTCGGGTTGGTTCTTGGCGGTTTTTCCGGAAAATGGTTAGGCTTCGCGCCTGAAATGATTTCAATTTCCCAGTCATGGCCGTTGCTCATAGTTGGAGGAGGGCTTGTCGGTCTGGGGACTAACTTGGGAAGCGGCTGCACCAGCGGTCACGGAGTTTGCGGTATTGCCCGGCGCTCAAAACGCTCTCTTGTCGCCACAATGGTTTTCATGGGCGCGGCGGTGTTGTCGGCCACTATATTAAGACAGGTGCTGGGAGGGTAAATGCAAATTCTAATCTCCCTTCTTTGCGGCGCCATGTTCGGTCTGGGCGTAGCTGTTTCCGGGATGATCAACCCGGCCAAGGTGCTGGCATTTCTTGATGCCTTTGGCGCGTGGGACCCCAGTTTGTTACTGGTTATGGGCGGAGCGCTGGCGGTGACAGGCGTGGCCTACCACTTTACTCTAAAAAATCCCAAACCGATGATGGCAGAAAAATTCTATCTCCCCGAAAAAGGAGAAATTGACCGCCCACTTATTTTGGGTGCCGCAATTTTCGGTGTCGGTTGGGGAATCATCGGTCTTTGTCCCGGCCCCGCTGTGGCCTCCATTGCCTATGGTCATGTTGAATCGTTGATTTTCCTTATTGCCATGATTGTCGGGATGACATCAGCCCGCCGTTTGAGAGCGCCGATGGGGCTATGATTCACGCTCGGCATTAGGCACAATGGAGGAAATATAATCAACAAGGATGGGTATCCCCGTGAGCGATGATAACAATTCCCCCGCGCCGACCCGTGAAGTCGTCGGCCTGTTCGCCGACCGCGAAGGCTTCGAGGCCGCCGTCAACGCGCTGATTGCCGCCGGATTTGAACGATCAGACCTGAGCGTGCTGTCTTCTCATGAATCCATCGACGCCGCCGGCAAGCCCGGCAAACCGTGGAGGGACGTTCTCACCTCCCTGGTCGGCGAACTGAAATTCGAGGGACCGCTGGTGGCGTCGGGCGCCATCCTGCTGGTCGGCGGAGAATTCGCCGTCGTCATTGCCGGCATTATCGGCGCCGCCGTCGGAGGCGTCGCCATCAAGGAAGTTCTCGATCAGGCGACCTCGACGCCGCATACCGAAGACTTCGCCCGCTCCCTTGAGGCGGGCAGCGTCATTCTGTGGGTGCGCGCCGCAGACCAAAATCGCAAACGCCGGGCGCAAGCCATCCTGAAAGACGCCGGCGGCGGCAATGTTCACATTCACCAGCATAACCACTACTGAGTGAAATCTCCGGGAAAGGGTCGGTCATGGTCAAGATATCCAATCACGTTACCGACCAGGAGGCTTTGGCCATGCACGCCGGCGGGCGTCCGGGAAAGATCGAGATTCGCGCCACCAAGCCGTTGACCACCCAGCGCGACCTGTCGCTGGCCTATTCGCCGGGCGTCGCCGCGCCGTGTCTGGCCATCCACAAGGATGCGGACGCCGCCTACGACTACACCGCCAAAGGCAATCTGGTGGCGGTCATCACCAACGGCACGGCGGTCCTCGGCCTCGGCAACCTGGGGGCGCTGGCTTCCAAGCCGGTGATGGAGGGCAAGGCGGTTCTTTTCAAGCGGTTCGCCGACGTTGACGGCATTGACGTGGAAGTCGATACCGAAAATGTCGATGAGTTCATCAACTGCGTGCGCTTCCTCGGCAAGACCTACGGCGGCATCAACCTTGAAGATATCAAGGCGCCGGACTGTTTCATCATCGAACAAAAACTGCGAGAGGTCATGGACATTCCCGTCTTCCATGACGACCAGCACGGAACAGCCATCATCGCCGCCGCCGGAATCATCAACGCGCTCGATCTCACCGGTCGTTCCGCCAAGGATATGCGGCTGGTCTGCAACGGCGCCGGCGCCGCCGCCGTCGCCTGCGTGGAATTGATAAAAAGCCTGGGGGTTCCCCATAAGAACGTGACGATGTGCGATTCCAAGGGCGTCATCTACAAAGGCCGCACGGACGGCATGAACCAGTGGAAATCGGCCCACGCCGTGGATACCAAAGCCCGCACCCTGGCGGAAGCGATGGTCGGCGCCGATGTCTTCCTGGGCCTTTCGGTCAAGGGCGCCGTTACCCGGGAAATGGTGAAATCAATGGCGGCGGCGCCGATCATCTTCGCCATGGCCAATCCCGACCCGGAGATTACTCCCGATGAAATCAGGGCGGTTCGTTCCGACGCCATCGCCGCTACCGGAAGATCGGATTATCCGAATCAGATTAATAACGTGCTCGGCTTTCCTTATATCTTCCGTGGGGCGCTGGATGTCCGCGCCTCCACCATCAATGAAGAAATGAAAATCGCCGCCGCCCAGGCCATCGCCGCCCTGGCGCGTGAAGATGTCCCCGACGAGGTTGACGCCGCCTATTCCGGCAAGCACATGGTATACGGGCCGCAATACATTATCCCGGCCCCGTTTGATCCGCGCCTGATGACGGCGGTGCCTATGGCCGTGGCCAAAGCGGCCATGGATTCCGGCGTCGCCCGCAAGCCGATTGCCGACATGGAGGACTATCGCCACAAGCTCCGGGCGCGTCTTGACCCGACGGCGGGCAGTCTGCACGGCATTTTTGAACAGGTGCGCAAGAACCCCCGCCGCGTCGTCTTTGCCGAGGGCGAAGAAGAAAAAAGCATCCGCGCCGCCTACGGATTTCGTAACGCCGGCTACGGCTCGGCGGTTCTCATCGGGCGCGAGACCATCATCAGGAAAATCATTGAGGCCCTGGGCCTGCCCATGGATGAGGCGCCGGAAATCCATAACGCCAAAATCAGCACCGCCACCAAGCGTTACATGGACTACCTGTACCAACGTCTCCAGCGGCGAGGATTTTTATTCCGTGATTGCAAACGCATGGTCAACCAGGATCGCAACACCTTTGCCGCCTGCATGGTCGCCGCCGGCGACGCCGACGCCATGGTTACCGGATTGACCCGCAACTATCATGTCTCCCTGGACGAAATTACCCGCGCCGTCGGCCCGGCGCCGGACTCTCACGCCTTCGGCCTTTCGATCCTGATTGCGCGCGGCAGCACGGTGTTCATGGCCGATACCGCCGTTCACGAACTGCCGACGACCGAGCAGTTCGTCGCCTCGGCCATTCAGTCGGCGAAGGTGGCGCGCATGCTGGGCCACGAGCCTAGAGTGGCGATGATTTCGTATTCCAACTTCGGCAACCCCGACATGGACAGGTCGCGCCGGATGCGCTACGCCGTCGAGGCTCTGGACAAGCATACCGTTGATTTTGAATACGACGGCGAGATGACCGTCGATATCGCGTTGGACTACGAATTGATGAAACGGATATATCCGTTCTGCCGTCTTTCGGGACCGGCCAATGTCCTGATCATGCCCGGCCTCCACAGCTCCGGCACCTCTTCGATGCTGATGCAGAAGCTGGGCGGCGGCAGCGTTATCGGCCCGATGCTGCTGGGGATGTCCAAACCGGCGCAGATCGTCCCCATGGGAGCCTCCGTTTCCGACATCATCAACATGGCGGCGCTGGCCGCTCACGACGCTATACGTTAATCGTAAGGCCTTCATCTCCCGCCGAGACGGTGATTGTATCGCCGTCTTTTACCTTTCCCTCCAGCATCAGGCCGGCGAGAGCGTTATGCAGGTTCTGCTGGATGACCCGTTTTAACGGGCGGGCGCCGTAAACCGGATCGTAGCCTTTTTCCGCCAGCCACGCCTTGGCGGATTCGTCCAGCCGCATCTCGATCTTGCGATCCTGCAACAGGCCTTCCAGCCGCTTTACCTGGATTTCAACGATGGCGTCCATGTGGCTTCGGAACAGGCGGTGAAAGAGAATGATTTCGTCCAGACGGTTGAGAAACTCGGGGCGGAAGGCGGCGCGCACCACCTCCATCACCTGATCCTTGATTTCGTCTGAATCGTGGCCTTCCTCCTGCGCGGCAAGGATGTCGCCTCCCAGATTGGCGGTAAGCACGATGACGGTGTTGGAAAAATCAACGGTGCGGCCCTGGCCGTCGGTCATGCGGCCGTCATCAAGCACCTGTAACAACACATTAAAGACATCGGGATGGGCCTTTTCGATCTCGTCGAACAGGATCACCTGATAGGGCCGCCGCCGCACCGCCTCGGTCAAGGCGCCGCCCTCGTCGTAGCCGACATAACCGGGAGGAGCGCCGATAAGGCGGGCCACCGCGTGTTTTTCCATGTATTCGGACATATCGATGCGCACCATCGACGATTCGTCGTCGAACAGAAATTCGGCCAGCGCCTTGGTCAGTTCGGTCTTGCCGACGCCGGTGGGGCCGAGGAATAAAAACGAGCCGATAGGTCGCCCGGCGTCCTGCAATCCGGCGCGTGAACGACGCACGGCGTCGGCCACGGCCTGCAACGCTTCTTCCTGGCCGATGACGCGCTTGCGCAACGCGGTTTCCATGCCCAGCAATTTTTCCCGCTCGCCCTGCAACATCTTGTCAACGGGAATGCCGGTCCACCGCGATACGATGGAAGCGATATGTTCCGAGGTCACCGCCTCCTCCAGCATGCCGCTGTTTTTAGTCGCCTCGGCCTTGGCCAGTTTTTCTTCAAGTTGGGGAATCAGGGAGTACTGCAACTCGCCGGCCTTTTCGTACTCGCCCTTGCGCATGGCCTGTTCCTGGGCGATGCGGGCCTGATCGAGACGTTCCTTGAGCTTGGTGGCGCCGGCCAGCACGTTCTTTTCCGCCTGCCATTGTTCGGTGAGCGTCGCCGACTCCGCTTCCAGTTCCTTGAGTTCCTTCTCCAGCTTTTTCAGGCGGTCCCTGGAGGCGCTGTCGCTTTCCTTTCTCAGAGCCTCGCGCTCAATCTTCAACTGGACGATGCGGCGATCCAGTTCGTCCACCTCCTCGGGCTTGGAGTCTATTTCCATGCGTAACCGGCTCCCCGCCTCGTCAACCAGATCGATGGCCTTGTCGGGCAGGAAACGATCCGCGATATAGCGGTTGGACAGGGTCGCCGCCGACACCAGCGCGTCATCGGATATCCGCACGCCGTGGTGCATCTCATAACGCTCCTTGATGCCGCGCAGGATGGAGATGGTGTCTTCTACCGTCGGCTCGCTGACGAAGACGGGCTGGAAGCGCCGGGCCAGCGCGGCGTCTTTCTCGACATATTTGCGATACTCGTTCAGGGTGGTGGCGCTGACGCAGTGCAGATCGCCGCGAGCCAGAGCCGGTTTCAGCAGGTTGGAGGCGTCCATGCTTCCTTCGGCGGCGCCGGCGCCGACCAGGGTGTGCATCTCGTCGATAAACAGCACGATCTCGCCCTCGGCGGCGGTTACTTCGCTTAAAACGGCCTTCAGCCGCTCCTCGAATTCGCCGCGAAACTTGGCGCCGGCGACCAGAGCGCCGAGGTCGAGCACCATCAATTTCTTGTTCTTGAGGTTCTCGGGAACGTCGCCGTTGACGATGCGAATGGCCAGACCTTCGACGATGGCGGTCTTGCCGACGCCCGGTTCGCCGATAAGCACCGGGTTATTTTTGGTGCGGCGGCTCAACACCTGGATCGTGCGGCGGATTTCCTCGTCGCGCCCGATGACCGGATCAATCTTGCCCTCGGCGGCGGCGGCGGTGAGATCGCGGGCAAATTTCTTCAGCGCATCGTAAGAGTCCTCGGCGCCGGCGCCGGTCGCCTTGCGGCCCTTGCGCATATCCTCAATGGCCCGATTCAGCTTGTGCGCCGTGACTCCGCCGTCGGCCAGCGCCTTCGCCGCCGGGGTGCCGGCGGCCAGCGCCAGGGCCAGCAGCAGTGTCTCGGCGGCAACGAATGAATCCCCGGCCTTGGCGGCGATCTGCTCGGCCTGATCGAACAGTCTGGCGGTTTCCGGGGCCAGATGAACCTGCCCGGCGCCGGGGCCTTCGACCTTGGGCAGCTTGTCAAGCGCCGCCTCGCACGACTTGAGCGCCTTGGCGTGCTTGCCGCCGGACGCCGCGATCAGATTGGCGGCCATGCCGTCCTTGTCATCCAGCAGCACCTTCAACAGGTGAAGGGGCGTCAACTGCTGATGAGACATCCGCATCGCCGCCGTCTGCGCCGACTGGATAAAGCCGCGAGAGCGTTCGGTATATTTTTCAAAATCCATAACCGCACCTTACCTCAACAGTATTTCCGGAGCCTTAATAAATTTTCACGACTTCGTGATGCCGGTCACTGTCAATCAACTCCCGGCTGACATATAATATGGGTTGATTTTGATCGTCATGGCGCCGGAGGCACAATGAAAAAATTAAAGGAATTGGCGCAAGACAAAAGCGGCGTCATCATTGTCATGTTCGCCCTGATGCTCCCCATTCTTCTCGGCGCCATCGGTCTGGCGGTCGAGGTCGGATTCTGGTTCCAGTCCAGACGCGGCCTGCAAAGCGCGGCGGATGCCGCCGCCATCGCCGCCGCCTATACGATATGGGACGGCAGTACTGAAGCCGAGGCTTATGATGACGCCGAGCGCGAGGCAAACCGCAACTGGGACGGCGACGACTTTACGACGACGACATTCGATCCCGACATTATACCTCCGACTTCGGGTGCTTACACAGCGGACAGCAGCGCCGTAGAGGTAGAGCTGACGGCCTCCTCGCCGCTGATGTTCATCGACTACCTGATGAGCGTCAGCGCCATAACCCTTAATGCGCGGGCGGTAGCCGCCCTTGGGACAAAAAGCGAGGCCTGTGTGCTGACCTTGAAAACAACCGGCACAGCCATGACCGTCTCCAGCACCGTTAATCTCGCCGGATGTTCAGTGGCCGTCAATTCCAGCGACGCCGCCGCCTTGAAAACCAGCGGCACGGGCGATCTGACCACCGAGTGCATCTCCGTCGTCGGCGACACTTCCGAAGTGGGCGGATCGTCGATCAACACCACATGCTCCGATCCGGCCACCAACGCCCATGCGACGAGCGACCCTTATGCCGACCTCACCATGCCCGCCGACTATGTTCCGGGCGACTGCGACTATAACAACTTCAGCACCGGCTCGGACGGCCAAGTCATAAGTCCGGGCAACTATTGCAACGGGCTGACCATCCAGAATACCGGCGTTATCATGTCTTCGGGCGAATACTTTATTTATAAAGGGCAATTCAAGGTGAACGCCGGCGCAAGCGTCACAGGCGACGGCGTCACCATCTTCATGACCGGCACCGGCGCTCAATACGCGGACGTACAGATCAACGGCGGCGCGTCGGTCACCCTGACGGCGCAGACAACCAGCGCCGTTTACGGCGACACCTACGCCGGAATCCTGTTCTTCCAGGACCCGGACACCCCGACCGCCGGCAGCAACGACCAAACCTTCAACGGCGGGACGACTTTGGACTTGACGGGCGCCCTTTACTTCCCGTCGGGAAATGTAATCATCAACGGCGGCTCCAGCATGGACTCGACCTGCATTCAGGTCGTAGCCTATACCGCAGCGGTCAGCGGCGACGCCGCCTGGGATAACGATTGCGCCATGTTCGGCGACAACGTAATCACTATCGACGAGGTGAAGCTTGTGGAATGACGGCGAGATGGAACCATGAATAATTTTACCTCATCGGCGAGGCGGTTAGTCGGCTCCGTCCCATCCACGAATGGAGCGGCGGCGGTCGAGTTCGGCCTGATCGCCCCTGTTTTGATGATCATGATTTTCGGAATCGTCGATTACGGTCTGGCGATGGTCAACAAGATGGAACTGCGCGGCGCCGCCCGCGCCGGCGCCCAGTACGCCTTGGGCGACAGCAGCGACACGGCGGCAATCATCGCCGCAGTCGTCGCCGCCTCCGATGTCGGCATCACCGCCGGCGACGTCACCTTGACCTGCAATTGCCGGGATACGGCGCTGGAGCCGCCCGTTGACCTGACGACTACGACCTGCGGCGCCGTTACCTGTTTGTCTACCGAGCCGACGCTGATGACGGTCAATGCGACGCAGAACTATTCGCTCTTTTTCGGCGCGACGACGCTTACCCTTGTCGGCGAGGCCACGGTGCGCATCAAATGATGATCTTTAATCCCATAAGGAAATGCCGCAACGGAGCCACCGCCGTGGAGTTCGCCCTGGTCGCCCCGGTCTTTCTGCTGATGATCGCCATCATTATGGAACTCGGACGGGTGTTATGGATTAAAAACACCATGCAGTACGCGGTCGAGGAGGCCGGGCGCTACGCCATGGTCAACCCCTCCACCGTTACCGAGACTTATCTGGAGGACACGCTGGGACCGTCCAAGGTCATCGGGGCATTTTCCGGCGCCGTCACCTTTACGGCAACCTTGGACAACGCGGTGACTCCTAATACAATGACAATCGTCGCGTCTTATACATATACGCCTGTTATCGGACTGGTGCCGGGGGTGTCCGTTCCCCTCAGTTCCTTGTCCGTGGTTCCTCTTAATAACTGAATAAAAGATATTGCGTCCGTGCGGGGGGGATATGCCCGGAAGAGTTAAGCATCTGGAAAGCCTTGTCCAATTGGCGAAGGAACCTTCCGGCGAAAAACGCCGGGAGCTTCTGAGGGATGTCGCCGACCTGTTTTTTGAGGAACCGAAAGGACTGAGCGGGCGCGAAATCGATTACTTTTCGGACATCATCGGCAAGATCGCCTTCGACCTTGAAATGGAAGTGCGCAAGGATCTGGCGGAGCGGATGGCCGGCGCGGACTGGGCGCCCCGCAGCCTGCTGGTCATGCTCGCCAACGATGAAATCGAAGTGGCCCGCCCGATCCTCGTCGAAAGCGGCGTTCTGCATAACGCGGACCTTATCAATATCATCAAACGCCACAGCCAGGAACATCTGGTGGCGATCTCGCTCAGAAAAAACATAAGCGAAGACGTTACCGACTTTCTTGTCGATAAAGGCAACGACAAAGTTCTTGAAACCCTTGCCTGCAACGAAGGCGCGGTGCTGTCGCGCAAGTCCATGGAGAGAATGACGGAGAGATCAACGCAAAACAAGGCGCTGCATGAACCGCTGATCATGCGTGACGACATGCCGGCGGATTTAAAGCATGAAATGTTCCTGTATGTGTCCTCGGCCCTGCGCAAACATATTCTGTCAACCGTTAAGGATATTGATGAGGCCGAGATCGACAAGTTGATGGAAGAGTCGCGCTTGAAGATCGACTCGCCGGCGGACGATATAGAGGTAAGCCCCGCCGAACAATTCATCATCAGGAAGGAGCAACTGAACCGGCTTAACCCCGAACTCCTTGTTCAGCTTCTGCGTCAGGGAAGAATCGCCGAGTTTGTCGCCGGCGTAGCCCATCTCGCTAAAATGGATGTGCAAACGACCCACAAAATCACCTTCGATGACAGCGGGGAAGCCCTGGCCGTGGTCTGCAAGGCCATCGGCATTGATCGCACAACCTTTTCCGATCTGCTGTTGCTCACCAATCTGGACGGCTCGCGCCCCCAGGAGGACAGGGACGCCTTGCTTGATGTTTACAGCAAAATCACCGTGGAATCCGCGCAAAGGGCTATCCGTTTCTGGCGCACCCGCAAGCGGATTATGCGAGGCGCGGAAAATGCCCCCGCTCCGACCACTGATCGCTGAAAGTTATACCAAACGGTTACGCGCCTTGCCTATTATCCAAAAATGGACTATAAATCTACCAAAGTCCAAATATGGAGAATCTGAACATGAAAAACGGCGCTATGACCTCACGCGCACACTCGGCGCCGGTGATTGATCGCAAGAGCTTGTCCGGACCGGCGCTGCGCACGTTTTTCCGCATTGCGCGACTTTGGAATCTGTCGGTCAATGAGCAGATGACCCTTCTCGGAAGCGCCGCCCGCTCGACATTCTTCAAGTGGAAGAAGGATGCAAACACGGTCCTGCCGAAGGATACGCTGGAACGCATCTCCTACATCCTGGGCATCTACAAGGCTCTCCAAATTCTCCTGCCCGATGAAGTGGCGGCGGATGAATGGGTAAAGCGTCCTAATGCGGCCCCCATCTTCGCCGGACGCTCCGCCCTTGACCGGATGCTGTCCGGTCAGGTCGCCGACCTTTTTGTCGTGAGGCAGTATCTTGACGCACAGAGAGGCGGCTGGGCATGAATATCCCCGTCGCCCCGGTCGAATGGAAACCATGCCTGCGAATCATCCCCAGTCGGTTTCCGCCTATCCGGGCTTTCGAGAGGGTGACGGACCATAACGATATTGACGCCGTATTTGAGATCGAATCGCTGACGAATTCCCGGCTGCGGGACGAAACCGGCGACATTCAACTGGTCCCGCCGGAAGATCGCACAAGCGGTCCCGGCGCCGGCGTTATCATGGCCGCCTTCACGCACATCAATCCCGAGGGCAGTCGTTTCAGCGACGGCACGTTCGGCGTATTCTACGCGGCTAATGACCTTGATACCGCCATCGCAGAGACGAAACATCATCGTGAGCAATTCATGCGCGCCACGAACCAACGCCGCATGAAATTGAACATGCGGGTATATCTTGTTGATCTATCGGCAGCCCTGCATGATCTGCGCGGACGGCGGACGGAATTTCCGCTCGTCTACCACAACGATAACTACGCGGCCGGCCAACATTTCGCGGCAACGCTGCGCAGTGACGGCTCCGACGGCATCGTCTATGACAGCGTGCGCCGGCATAACGGTGTGTGCGCAGCCGTGTTCCGCCCACGCCTTTTATCGAACTGCCGACAGGAGCGGCATCTCTGCTATTCGTGGAACGGGCTGCGTATTGATTCCGTGTACGAGAAACGAGAGATCGACAGTAAGCAATAAAGTTACTCCGCAGCGAATCGGCAGGCGAAAAAAGTATAAAACAGGTAACAAAACGGACAAATCGGCTTTATCAGCGACTCGCTGAAAGATTGCGGGAAAGGAGTAAGGCGCTAAAAATGCAGGAGAAGCGAACGGCTTATTCTTCCATCAACCTGAAAAGTTCGGCCATGCCTTTTTGGTCTTTTTTTATCTTCACCAGAAACCGCAGTCCGTATGTCCCTTTGCTGACCCACATCACCTCGGCGCTGCGTAAGTCATTGAATTTAACTATTTTTATTTCAACAACGTCTCCGAGTTTCAATTCCGCAGGGCATTTAACCAAGGCGCCGGTATCGGAAAAGTTTGAGATTTTGCAGTCCCACTTCTTGTCGCTTTTGTCAAACAACAGCCCGCCGAACAATGTTCTTCGGCGATTGCTTTTTCTGGCTTCAATTCCCTGTGTCATTATTTACCTGACGCCGCTGTGAAGAATTAATTATATAAAGGTTCGGAAGTTTGTCATTATCCTCATACGCAATTCTCGTTTCGCAGGGTAGCAATGCTTACGGATCAATGATAGATTTGTTTGACGTGCGTAGTTTGATACAAGGATTGAACAGGCGGTCATGTTCTCCGCCGGTCATGATCGGTAAGCGTTAGGGATCAGGTTTTATATGCGGGTACTCATCGTAGGCATAATCGTTCTCGCCATAAGCGTCGCCGGCGTCAGCACCTATCTCATCAAACGTTTCTCGGGAGAAAAGAACATCCAGGAACTTGAGAAGGAGGCGAAGAAATCTTTCAAGGTTCTTGTCGCGGTCAAGGACATCAAGATCGGCGCGCCCATCACCAATGAGGACTTAAGGTGGCAGGCATGGGCCGAGGAAGCCTTGAACAAGGATTTCATCACCGTTGACCAGGAAACCCAGGAAGCCGAGAAAAAGAAAGAATTCGTCGGCGCCGTGGCCCGCGCCAACTTCATGAAGAGCGAGCCGATAATCCCCGGCAAGATATTCAAACGCGAGGCTGCCGGATTCCTGTCCGGGATGTTGGGGAGCGGCATGCGCGCGGTGTCCGTTAACGTGACGCCGACCTCGGGAGCATCGGGCTTTATTTTACCCGGCGATTATGTGGACGTAGTCTTGACCCACTCCAAGATCAGGGAAGAGGTAAAAAAGCGCACCAAGGATGATCTGACCTCCCCGCTTTTGATCCTGTCGACCGCCACGGAAGTCATATTGAAAAATATCCGCGTTATCGCCATAGGCTCCCTGGTGGGCGCGGTGGAAAAAAGCACCACCGCCGTCGGCAAAACGGCGACCCTTGAGCTTACCCCCAAGCAGGCGGAAATCGTCACCACCGCCGTATCCATGGGCAATCTTTCGCTGTTTCTGCGCAGTCTTGAGCGAAGCGCCGACGAAGGACCGCCCACTTCCTACACCACCGATGTGGAGGTGAGTCCTTTCCTCAGCAACATTATCAAAATTCTTGAAACGCGAAAGCCACCGCCGTTGCCGATAACGCAGGCCCCTGAACCGGAATCCGATAACTTGCCTGTCGCCGCTCCCGCAGCGAAGGAAAAGCCCGTAAAAATGTTTTTAGGCGGAGCGGGGTCCGTGAACGTGGTAGGGCAAAAATGATAACCGGTAAAACAAGAAAAGCGGTCGCCGTTTTTTGTCTGGCTTTCGCCGTTTATCCGGCTTCTACGGCTGAGGCGCAGCAGGTTCCGCAACGACGGGCGACGGCTCCGTCCCTGAACGTCGCGGAAGCGCCGCCGCCGGGCATTTCAGCGGCGATTCAGCCGAATGTCCCGGTGATCGAGGGCGCGCTGCCCGCAGTCCTTGACATGTCCTTGAACATGGCCCGCATCATCAATCTTCCGGCGCCTTTTCAGAACATAGTCGTCGGCAATGAAACGGTCGCCAACGTCAGTTACGACGTTGACGCTAAAAATAACAGGCAGGCCTTCATAACCGCCAGGGCGTTGGGCACGTCGAACATTATTTTCCTCGATAAAAACGGCGGCATTGTTCACCAGATGGACGTGCGGGTCGGACAGGACTCCGACACCATCCAGGCCGCCCTCGCCAAGCTGTTGCCCGATGACAATATCAAGGTTTCCGTTTACCGCGACAGCGCCTTCCTGACCGGAAAGGTGCGCTCCTCTGAATCGCTGACCAACGCCGTCAGCATCGCCCGCCGCTTCGTCGGCGCCGACATCAACGTGGTCAACATGTTGTCCGTTCAGGGAAGCCAGCAGGTGATCTTGCAGGTGCGGGTCGCCGAGATGTCCCGCACCATCCTGAAAGAACTGACCACCACCACGAATCTTACGGATAAAGCCGTCGGTCTGGGCGGCCTCAAAATCGGCCAGTTGATCAAGTTCAAGTCAAGCCCCACCTTTACCAATGCAACCGGGGCCTTCGCCTCGGGAACAATCGACAGCCAGATCAGCGGAATATCGCCGGTCGCCTTCCAGGTTCTGGAAAGCCAGGGTCTGGTGAAGACCTTGGCCGAGCCGACGCTGATGGCCGTTTCCGGCGAGCCGGCTTCCTTTCTGGTCGGTGGCTCCATTCCCGTCCCGTCGGGCGTATCCGACCAGGGCGTCGCCATATGTTGCAATTACCAGAAATACGGCATCGGTCTTGATTTCGTTCCGGTGATTCTCGATGAAGGACGGATCAGCCTGAACATCAATACCAGCATCAGCGAACTCGGCACCAACTACGTCATCGGCAACAGCACCGTTCCCAGCATAATTGAGAAAACCGCAAAAACCACCGTCGAACTTCCCAGCGGCGGCTTCATCATGATGGCCGGCCTGCTCAAGGACAACGTAACGGACACCATCAGAGGCTTCCCCGGCCTGAAGGATATTCCGGTCCTCGGCGCCCTGTTCAGAAGCAACAACTTCAAGCGGGAAGAGACCGAATTGGTGATCACGGTGACGGCCTATCTGGCCAAGTCGGCAGGCAGTGACCAGCAATTATCGTTGCCGACCGACGGCTTCGAGCCTGCCAGCGATATCGACTTCTATCTTCTCGGCAGGCTGCACCGGGAATACGCCAAAGGGGAGCTTCCGATCTGGGCCAAACCCCTCAAGGGGCCTTTCGGCTACATCATGGAGTAAGTCGTCATGACGGTAAGAAAAATCCATTTCATATTGCTTGCCGGTTTTTTACCGGCCGTGACGGCCTGCGATACGCCGCCCGCCAACGACTATCGGGAAGCGTATCCGTTGGTCACCGGGACGGAGGCCGTTTCAATGTCGATTTCCGTCCCCTTCGGCAAGGAAGAAGTCTCCGCCGAGGATATGGATAATATCGGACGCTTTGTTGACGATTACGTTAACCGGGGCAACGGTTTGGTGGTGCTGGAAACCGGCAATGATGAAGGAAGCGCCGCCGCCGCGAGAATCCAACGGGTGCAAACGGCCTTGAGGAACGCAGGCCTTCAGGCCAAAGAGATCAGGCTTAAAACGAACAGTTCGCGTGTTTCAGGGGACGATGATGTGATGCTTTCGTTCTCGGCGAACGCGGTTAAGGTTCCCGAGTGCGGGGATTGGACCTCAGAGTCTTCCCATAACTGGACGAACCGCCGCCATTCCAATTTCGGCTGTTCGGTTCAACGCAATCTGGGGCTGACCGTCGCCGATCCCGGCGACCTCAAAAAAGCCAAGCCGGAGAGCGGAACTTCCGCAAGCAGGATTAACAGGGTCATCACCGGCCACCAGGGCGGAACGGCCACGGGAGGCGTCCATTCGGCGACAACGGCTACTTCGGCGGTAAAATAGCAGGATTGAAGCGGGCAAAAAGGACACAGGGTCTGTCGTGATACTAAGAACCACCATAGGAGCCTTCCTTTACAGCAAGGAAACCGTTGACGCCGTCGAGGCGATAAAGGGGGACAGGCTTTTTCTGCGCTCTTCCTTTGAAACCCACGAGGGGGGAGTGGCGGCGGCCGTATCCCATCTGGCGAACCATCCGTTACCGGCTCTGCTTATCATCGAGACAAAGGCCCAGGGCGACGCACTTTATGATGAGCTTAACAAGCTGGCGGAGGTCTGCGCCCCCGATACCAATGTCATTTTGATCGGGGTGCAAAACGACATCAGGCTCTATCGGGAGCTGATCGTCGAGGGCATTCGCGATTACCTCATCGCCCCGGTGGACGCCGGGCAGCTAAGGAACGCGATCGAGAACATCTTTAAGGACGATGATGTCAAGAAAAGCGGCCGCCTGATCGGCTTTATGGGCGTAACCGGCGGCGTCGGCAGTTCCGTCATTTCCCATAATGTCGCCTATGAATTGGTTCAGGCCTACGAGCAGGATGTGATTGTTATCGACCTGGATATCGCCTTCGGCACCGCCGCCCTTGTTTATAATTTCCAGCCCCGCCAGACCATCATTGATGTTCTGGGGCAGGCGGCGCGTCTGGACGAGTCCTTTCTTGAACAATTTCTCATGGAGTACGCCAACAAGCTGACGGTTCTCGCCTCGCCGGCCTCGCTGTCAAGCGGAGTGCAGATAACCGTCGATTCCGTCAACGCAATCATAAAATACGCCGGGATGATGGCTGATTTTGTAATTCTTGATATGCCTCATGTCTGGGACGCATGGGTTATCGACGTTCTTTCCGGCGTTGATGATCTTGTCTTGATGGCCCGTCCCGATCTGGGCAATTTGAGAAATGCGAAAAATATGCTGGAATTTATCAGCCCGAAGCGCGGCGCCGACGCGCCGATCAGACTGATCCTGAATCAGGTAGGCGCCGCCAAGAGAGCTGATTTATCCGACAAGGACTTCAAGGAAGCCCTGGCCATGAACCCGTCCCTGTCAATACCGTATGATCCCGAAGCCTTCGGCAGAGCGGTGAACAACGGCGAGATGATGTCCAAGGCCAGCGCCAAAAGCAAGGCCACCGAGGCGATTATCAAGCTCGCCAAATTGATAAGCGCCCGCGAAGCGGACGAAGAGGGAGACAAAAAGAAAAGCGGTCTCGGCGGACTGTTCAAGAAAGACAAGAAAGACAAAAAAGATAAAAAGAAGAAGTAATGGCATTTGGAAAACGGGGAAGTCAGCAGGAAGCGACGGTAAGAACGCCTGATCCTTCATCACGGAAGGATAGCGCTTCCGCGCCGCCGCCTTCAGTTTCGACGCCGTCCCCCGAAGCCAAGGCCGCAACCGCTCCCACGCCGGAATCCGACGCCGAGAAACCGTCCAGATTCAAACCGGGAAAGGAAGCGCCGAAGTCCGCCGCCCCTCCCGCCGTCCCTCCCCCTATAGCCTCCGGCCAACAGGCGGCGATGTCGGAGAAACTGGCCGAGATCAAGGTCGCCGTTTTCAACGACCTGCTCGAAGCCGTCGATCTCGCCGAGATCAGCAAACTGAAGCCGGACGAGGTGCGCGAGGAAATCACCGACATGGTGGCCGAGATCATTTCCATGCGCGGCCTGATTCTTACAATGCAGGAACAGCAGCAGGTGATCGTCGATATCTGCAACGATGTCCTGGGCCTCGGCCCTCTGGAGCCGCTTATCATGCGTGACGATATCGCCGACATCATGGTGAACGGCGCGTACAAGGTCTACATCGAAACCAAGGGCAAGATACAACTTACCGATATCAAGTTCCGCGATAACGCCCAGTTGATGAATATCTGCCAGCGCATTGTCACCGCCGTCGGACGGCGCGTCGATGAATCCAGTCCCATCTGCGACGCCCGCTTGTTGGACGGCTCCCGCGTTAACGTCATCGCGCCGCCGCTGGCCATCGACGGCGCGGCGCTTACCATCCGCAAGTTCAAGAAAGACAAGCTGACCCTTGATAATCTGGTAAGCTTCGGCAGCGCCACTCCGGAAATGGCGAAAGTTCTCGAAGTCATCGGAGCTTCGCGCATCAACATCCTGATTTCAGGCGGCACAGGCTCCGGCAAGACGACCCTTCTGAACTGCATGACCCGCTTCATTGATCCTAACGAGCGCACCATCACCTGCGAAGACTCGGCGGAGCTGCAACTTCAACAACCCCATGTAGTGCGCCTGGAATGCCGTCCGCCCAATCTTGAAGGAGCGGGTGAAATCACCATGCGCGACTTGGTCAAGAACTGTCTGCGCATGCGCCCGGAGCGCATTATCGTCGGCGAGGTGCGCGGTCCCGAAGCCTTCGACCTGTTGCAGGCCATGAACACCGGCCATGACGGCTCGATGGGAACCATCCATGCCAACAACCCGCGTGAGGCCATAACCCGCGTCGAGAACATGATCGCCATGGGCGGTTACAACCTGCCGGCCAAGGCGGTGCGCGAACAGATCGCCGCCGCCGTTCACGTCATCATCCAGGCTTCGCGTATGCGCGACGGTTCGCGCAAGATCACCCACATAACGGAAATAATCGGCATGGAGGGCGACGTCATTACCCTACAGGACCTTTTCCTGTATCAGTTCGAGGGCGAGGACGAAAAGGGAAAGCTGATCGGCACCCACCGGCCGACGGGGATGCGGCCCAATTTCTGGGATAAGGCCCGCTATTTCGGACTGGAGAGCAAACTGGCGAAGGCCTTGAACATGGGTCAATTCTGACATGACCCAGGAATCCATCATTCTGATCGTCATCGGGGCGGTGGTCGCCATGCTTCTTCTCGGCGGCGCGGGGATAGGCGTCACCATGATTATTCGCCCGAGGCTTCTCCTGCGCAAACGCCTCAGGCAGATCGGCGTTCTTGAAGGCGGTCAGCAGGTTGTAAACGAGAAGATGGACAGTCGAAGGCAGAAGCGCATCCAGGACAAGATCAAACAGCTTGGACAGAAGTCCGAGAAAAAGGGGTTCATGGACGGCGTCTACAACGACCTTTTGCAGGCCGGCGTGGATATATCCGTACATGCCTATCTGGTTATTTGCGCCTGTGTCGGCGTTCTCTCGGCGTTTTTCTATTTAATGAGCGGAAAGCCGCCGCTCGGCGCCCTCCCGGTGCTTCTGATCGGCGCCTTCGGACTTCCCAAATTCGTTCTGTCGTACATGTCAAACAAGCGCAAGAAAAAATTCACCTCTCATTTCGCCGACGCCATCGACACCATTGTTCGCGGCATTCGTTCGGGCCTGCCGGTCAACGAATGTTTCAACATCATCGCCCGCGAGTTCGAAGAGCCTCTGGGCGAGGAATTCCGGCTGATCGTCGAGGGCCAGAGACTGGGCATGACCCTTGATGAAATCCTGCGCCGGGGCATCAGCAGATTGCCGACATCCGAATACAAATTCTTTGCCATCGTCACCCAAATCCAGAAACAAACCGGCGGCAATCTGGCCGACACCCTGGCCAGCCTCTCCGGCGTTCTGCGCGAGCGCAAGAGGATGAGAGATAAAATCCAGGCCTATTCCAGCGAGGCCAAGGCATCCGCCATGATTATCGGCTCGCTGCCGTTTGCCGTCGCCGGGCTGCTGTCGATAGTCAATCCCGACTATCTGATGCTTCTGTTCACCGAAACCAAGGGCAACTACATACTTGCCGCCGACGCCATCTGGATGGGCTGCGGAATCGGCGTTATGCGCGGCATGATCAACTTCGAGATATAAGGAGAGCATTTTAATGAATCTCGATGTGCCGACAATCATCATGTGGCTCCTTATCGGCGGCGCCGTCATTTCCGTGCTTTTCTTCGGCTTTTCGTTCCTGACGGGGTCCAAGCGCTCCAAACGCATCAACGCGGTAATCAACAGGGAGCGCAGAGACCTCAGCAAGCAGCAGATTGACAGCCTCAACAAGCCCTCCGCCGCACGAATGCTCAAAGGCAAGAAAAAGGGATATGTTGAGGCTTTGAGCAAGCTTTACGCGGGCATGAACCTGCATAACGAAGATATGCGAAACGCCCTTATGCAGGCCGGTTATCGGGGAAAGTCGGCGCTGATAGTTTACTATACCAGCCGTATTTTAGGCGTCTTCATCGGATTCGGCCTGACCTATTTCCTTATCATTTACAGTTGGAAGACTTTCCCCTATCCCGACTTCATGAAATTGATTTTTGCCGGCGGCGGCGCTTTTGTCGGCTTCAGCCTGCCGAAAATTATGGTAACCAACGGTACGCAGAATCGTCAGGCGGCGATGAACAAAGTCTTTCCCGATACCCTCGATTTAATGGTCATCTGCGTTGAGGCGGGACTGTCGGTTGAAGCCGCCTTTGCCAGGGTGACCGAGGAAATCATGGAACAGTCCCCGATCCTCGCCCAGGAATTGGGATTAACCACGGCGGAGCTTGCCTATCTGGGCGACCGGCGGAAGGCTTTCAGCAATTTCTCCAGGCGCACCGGATTGCCGGCGGCGAAGTCGCTGGCCACCACCCTGATCCAGTCCGAGCAATACGGAACGCCTGTCGGCGCCGCCCTTCGCGTCCTCTCCGAGGAAAAGCGGACAGAGCGTATGTCAACGGCTGAAAAAAAGGCGGCCTCCCTGCCGGCGAAGCTGACCGTGCCGATGATCATTTTCTTCCTGCCGGTGTTGTTCTCGGTCGTCATCGGACCGGCGGCCATCAGAATCTCGAACCTGTGAAATTCTCCCGCTATTTCATTGTCGGCGGCGCCGGGTTTATCGGCAGCCATTTCGCCGACCGCCTGCTCGCCGATCCCCAGGTCAAGGCGTTGACAATTTACGATAATTATTCTTCCGGTCGAAAATGGCATCATGAACATCATCAGGGCGACCCCCGCTTCAAGGCGGTGCGCGCCGACGTCAAAAATCTCGATCATTTACGTCAGGCCATGAGCGGCCATGACGTAGTCATCCACCTTGCCTCGAACCCCGACATCGCCAGGGCGGCGACGGAGCCGCAGATCGACTTCAACGAGGGAACCCTGTTGACCAACAACGTGGTCGAGGCGATGCGCCTTTGCGGTTGCCGCCGCATCCTCTATGCGTCGGGCAGCGGCGTCTACGGCGATCTCGGCGAGGTGGAAATAGGCGAGGACCACGGTCCCCTGACCCCCATTTCCACCTACGGGGCAAGCAAGCTGGCGGGCGAGGCGCTGATCTCCGCCTATTGCCATATGTTCGGTCTCTACGGGCGCGTATTCCGTTTCGGAAACGTGGTGGGGCCGCGCCAGACCCACGGGGTGGGCCTGGATTTTGTCCGCGCCCTGCTGGCCGATCCGGGCAGCCTTTCTATTATGGGCGACGGACAGCAGAGCAAATCCTACATTCACATTGATGATGTGGTCGAGGCGGTCCTTCACGCCGACGCCCGTTGCGCCGGTCCCTATAACGCTTTTAATGTCGCCACCGGCGACTACATCACCGTGCGTGAAATTGCCGGTATCGCCATAAAATGCGTGGGGCTTGCCGCCGATGAAGTTATCTTAAAGTATTCCGGCGGCGAGCGCGGATGGAAGGGAGACGTGCCTGTGGTGCGCCTTGATACAAAACGAATTCGCTCCCTGGGGTGGCAATGCCGCTACCTGTCCGGCGAAGCGTTGCGCCGATCCATGATGTCGATAATCGCTGACATCCGCTCCGGTCGCCTTTAGGGTGTTAATGCGCCGTTACATGAGGGGGAGCCGAGGCCGCCGATGATCAAGTCCGAAAACCTGAAGGTCAAGATATTCGCCGACGGCGCCATCATCGAAGATATGGTTGCGTTGTACGCCAACCCCTTGATCAAGGGGTTTACGACGAACCCGACGTTGATGCGCAGGGCCGGCGTTCCCGATTATGAGGCCTTCGCCAAAGAGGCGGTGGCGGCCATCCCGGATCGGCCTATCTCGTTTGAGGTATTCGCCGACGATGCCGAGGGAATGGCCGCCCAGGCGCTTAAAATCAACGGCTGGGGCGATAATCTGTACATCAAAATTCCGATTACCAACACCAAGGGAGAAAGCTGCGTCCCGTTGATCAGGCGACTGGCCGGCGAGGGAGTAAAGATCAACGTCACCGCCCTGATGACCGCCCGTCAGGTAGAAGAGACAGTAGCGGTTCTGGGCGATTCGCCGTCCTGCTACATATCCTTGTTTGCCGGACGCATTGCCGACAGCGGCGTTGACCCGCTGCCGATAATGACGGAGGCGCTGAGGATCATGGCCCCTTATCGCCAACTGGAGCTGGTGTGGGCCAGCCCGCGTGAGGTGTTCAATATCGTGCAGGCCGGCGACATCGGCTGCCATATCATTACCGTCACCTATGACCTGCTGAAAAAAACGGCCCTGTTCGGCAAGGATTTAAACGAGTTCTCGCTGGAAACCGTCCGCATGTTCCACCATGACGCCCTGGCGGCAGGCTATCGGCTGTAAATTCTGATGATCATCACCCGAACCCCTTTACGGATATCCATCGGCGGCGGCGGCACCGACCTGCCGTCTTATTATGAAAAGTTCGGCGGGTTCGTAATCTCGGCGGCCATTAACAAGTACGTTTACATCACCGCCAACCGCTCGTTCCGCTCCGGCTACCTGCTTAAATACGCCAAGACCGAGCATGTGGAGGAATTGGCGGACATCAAGCACGATCTGATTCGCGAAGTGCTGAGTTTACTGAAGGTGGCCCCCAGCATCGAGATCGTCAGCATCGCCGATGTGCCGGCGGGGACCGGACTCGGCTCATCGGGGAGCTTCACCGTCGGCCTTCTTCACGCCCTCTACGCCTACAAGCGCCGGCCGGTAAGCATCAAGGGACTGGCCAATGAGGCCTACGAGATCGAAACAAAAAATCTGGGCGAGCCTTGCGGCAAGCAGGACCAGTATATCGCCGCTTACGGCGGCCTGATGTGCCAGGACTACCATCAGGACGGCACGGTCAAGATGACCGGACTGGCGATCAGCGACGAGACAATCCGTGATCTTGACGAATGCCTGATGATGTTCTTTACCGGCTACAGCCGTTCCGCCGCCGAGGTTCTCAAGGATCAGCAATCACGATCCGAAAAAGGCGACGCCGAAATGCTGGAGAATCTCCATTTCATCAAAAATCTCGGGCTGAAAATCAAGGACGCATTGGAAAAAGGCGACACCATGGCCTTCGCCGATCTGATGCACGAACACTGGCTTCACAAGAAGGTCCGCTCGCCCGGCATTTCCAGCGGCGAGATCAACGATCTTTACGACTTCGCCCGCCGCCATGGAGCGCTCGGCGGCAAGCTGGTCGGCGCCGGCGGCGGCGGCTTCATGCTGTTCTATACCCGCGACCGTTCGGCTTTACGCCGGGCGATGAATGAAAAAGGGTTGCAGGAAATGGATTTCTCGTTCGATTTTGACGGCTCGGTGGTGCTGCTGAGGAATTAGGGTAAAAAATCATGCAGTGCTTGATATTGGCCGGCGGGCCGGGAACCCGGATGAGACCGATGACCGAGCGTCTCCCCAAGTCGCTGATCCCCGTCAACGGCGTCCCCTTCGCCCACTATCAACTGGACAGGCTGGCCCAACAGGGAGTGAGAAAGGCGGTCTTTGCCGTCGGCTATCTGGGCGACATGATCCGCGACTTCGTCGGCGACGGCGGGCGCTGGGGGCTGGAGGTCGCCTGGGTCGATGAAGGCAAGCGTCTGCGGGGAACCGCCGGGGCCATCCGTTTCGCCGTTGACGAAGGAGTGATGGACGATGAGTTCATGGTCCTCTACGGCGATTCATATCCGCTCATAAAATTGCCTGCGTTATGGGAGGCGGCAAAGGGCAAGTCCCAGCCGACGATGACCGTATTTCGCAACGACGGGCGCTGGGACAGAAGCAACGTCATCTTCAGGGACGGACAGGTGGAGCTTTATGAAAAAGGCCGCGAAGACGAAGCCGCCATCGGCATGCGCCATATCGACTACGGGCTGTCGGTTGTGAACCGGGAAGTGATCATCGAGCAGGTCGCTCAGGGCGAATGGGCCGATCTGGCGAATGTTTTTCATCGCCTGAGCGTAAAAGGCCGTCTGCTGGGATACGAGGTCTACGACCGCTTCTACGAAATCGGCTCGCCGGAGGGCTTGAGAGAACTGGAGGAATATCTTGGAGAATGTTGACAATAATTTCCACGATAAATTTAAACTGTCCCCGATTTGTTCAAGGGGCTACTATGGATTACATTACAAAATACATTGGAAGCATGAATTGAAAAACTGCCAATCGCGCCGGAGCGTATCCATATGAGTAAATTGGGAAACAATCCTTTTATTCAGTCCATGAGGCTGAGGAATTTCCTTTCCTTCGGCAATTCGACTGATGAAATTGAGATTAAATCTCTTAATGTTTTTATTGGTCCGAATGCTTCCGGTAAATCAAATCTGATCGAGGCATTCAGCATTCTCAACGCTGCCCCTACGGATCTGATGAAACCTATCAGTCCGGGAGGCGGTATTAGCGAATGGCTTTGGAAGGGGGTAAAGGGATGCCCAATCGCCGAAATCGACATTACGGTTCGCAACCCCAAATGGCCCACGCCGTTACGCCATAGAATTTCTTTCACCATGTCCGGACAAAGCTTCGAACTTATTGACGAAGTAATTGAAAATAAAAACAGGGAAAGAGAAGAACTTGATGATGTCCGTTTTTTCTACCGGTACCGCAGGGGTAAGCCAGTTCTAAGCGTTAAATCTAAAAGTAAGAATGACGATAAACATCTCCAGCGCAACCTTTCAAGGGAAGAGCTGGAACCTAATCAATCTGTTCTTTCCCAAAGAAAAGACCCTGACCAATACCCGGAGATCACTTATCTTGGGGACCATTATAAACGAATAAAACTCTATCAAGAATGGGATCTTGGACGCGACACGCCGCCCCGCCGCCCACAACTTACCGATTTATCGGGAGATTTTCTCCTTGAAGATGCCGGCAACCTTAGCCTTGTTCTCAATAATATCGAAAATAATTACCCCAATGCCTGGGAAACCATTATGGAAAAGCTGCGGGATTTCAGCGATTCCTTTGAGAAATTGTCGATCAAAATACATGGTGGGACCGTCCAGGTTTTCATCCATGAAAAGGGGTTGAATCAACCCATCCCCGCGACACGGCTGTCCGATGGCACATTGCGCTACCTTTGCCTGTTGACTTTACTTTGCCACCCGAAACCGCCCCCGGTTTTATGTATCGAGGAGCCTGAGTTGGGATTACATCCCGACATCATTCCAATCATCGCCAAGCTTCTCGTCGATGCTTCCCACCGGACCCAGCTATTCGTCACGACCCATTCCGACATTCTTGTCGATGCGCTTAGCGAGACGCCTGAAGCCGTTATTGTTTGCGAAAAAATTGAAGGCGCGACCAAAATGCGTCGGCTTGGCAAGGAGGAGCTTGCCGATTGGCTCGATAAATATTCCCTTGGCAAGCTTTGGCTTGATGGAAAGGTGGGCGGAACCAGATGGTAGGTGTCAAGGTTTTTGTGGAAGGCGGCGGAGACAATAATAAATCTTTGAAAACTAAATGTCGCAGGGGATTCAGTGAATTTTTTAAGAAAGCTTTGAAAGGACCGCTTCCCCGGACTATGGTCTGCGGCTCCCGCGATAACGCATATGGTGATTTTTGCACGGCTTTGAAAACCGCCGACAAGAATGATTGCCCCATTCTGCTGGTCGATAGTGAAGCCCAAGTCAACGCCAACGATTCGCCATGGCAACACCTTAAGAAAAGAGATAAGTGGGACAAGCCCAACGGCGCCGGGGACGGCCAAGCACACCTCATGGTGCAATGCATGGAGGCTTGGTTCATGGCGGACAAAGACTGCGTCAAAAAATACTTCGGGCAGGGGTTCAATGAAAATCTGCTCCCCAAGCAGCCGAAAATCGAAACCATTCCCAAGGTTGATCTCTTGGACAAATTAAAAGAGGCAACCCGCAATTCCAAGAATAAAGGCAAATACAGCAAGGGAGAGTATTCATTTGAACTTCTTGCCTTGATCGATCCGGCAAAGGTGCGGAAGGCTTCTCCTCATGCTAAACGGCTGTTAGACACTCTTGCAAAACCCAACCATTAAACTCCCCCCGCCCGACCGTGACGGCGTTATGACCGTGGAGGCGGCATTGGCGAATCGGCGCTCGGTGCGCGATTATACCGACAAGCCCCTCGCCGTAAGCCAGATATCGCAATTGCTATGGGCGGCGCAGGGTATCACTCACAAGGAAGAGCGCCGCCCCGCGCCCTCGGCGGGAGCGTTGTACCCGCTGGAGGTTCATCTGATCGCCGGAAACGTCGAAGGGATCAAGGCCGGAGCCTATCGTTACGACCCCAAAAGTCATAGCTTGAGCCTTTCCGCCGCCGGCGATTTCAGGGGCAAGATCGCCGCCGACGCCCTTGCCCAGGAATGGATCGCCGAGGCCTCCGTCATCCTGGCGTTCACCGGCGTCGCCTCCAGAATGACTCCCAAGTACGGCGTTCGCAGCGACCGCTATATCACGCAGGAATCCGGCCACGCCGCTCAGAACGTTTTGCTACAGGCCGTTGCGCTGGGCCTCGGCGCCGTGCCTGTCGGCGCTTTCCGGGATGACGGGTTGAAACGGACCTTGCGCCTGGGCGAAGATGAAGCGCCGCTGTACCTCGTCCCCGTCGGATATGAAAAGAGATAATGGCGTCGCCTGCCCCCGCCCGCCTGTGCAAGCGCTCGGTGCTGATCGCCGGACACGCCACCAGCGTCTCCCTGGAGAACGCCTTCTGGGAGGAATTGAAACGAATCGCCAAGGCGCGCAACCTTTCCCTTAACCGCCTGATCGCCGCCATTGACAACGACCGCGCCGGCAACCTGTCCGGCGCCATTCGCGTATTCGTGCTGGAAACGTTACGACAAAATTCCGCCTGAAAGTTCTCATTCGGCATGTTCCGTTTCATCGGCAACTGCTTTATGGTCATGGCGTGGATATTCTCTCAAAGACGAGGAGCATCATGCGGACATGCCGTTTATGCGGGTCTGAAAGCCTGACCGGATTTCTCGATCTCGGCTTCACTCCCCTTGCCGATGACTTCCTCAAGCCCGAGCGTTTGCATGAACCCGAGGTTCACTACCCGCTTCGCGTCGTGCGCTGCGATCATTGCATGTTCGTTCAACTCGACCATGTGGTCGATGCCGGGATACTTTACGGCAACGACTATCCTTATATGTCGTCGATCACCGCCGCCGGCAGAAAACATTTCCACGCTTTTGCCGCCGGCGTGACCGAGGCCTTCGCCTTTCCCGCCAATTCCCTGGCCGTCGATATCGGCAGCAATGTCGGCGTCCTGCTTGACGGCTTCAAACGCTGCGGGATGCGGATTGTGGGCATCGAACCCGCCGGCAACATAGCTACAATAGCGCGTGAGAACGGCATTCCGACAATCAGTGAATTTTTTTCACCGGCGGTCGCCGAAAGAGTAGTGGCCGAACATGGCAAGGCCAAGGTCATTACCGGCAGCAATGTTTTTGCCCACGTTGACGACCTGAAGACTTTTTTGACGGCGATTGACGGTCTTCTGGACGCGGACGGCGTTTTCATCGTCGAAGCCCCTTATCTGATGCACCTGATAGACAAACTGGAATACGACACCATCTATCACGAACATCTTTCTTACCTGTCCTTGACGCCGATAGTCCCCTTTTTACGCAGATGCGGCATGGAGGCGTTCGACGTTACGCAGACGGACATTCACGGCGGTTCGATCAGAATATTTATTTCCCGCCCCGGTCAACGAAAAGTCACGGATACGGTGCGCGCCCTTCTGGATATGGAGCAGAAACGGGAGATTCATGCCGTCGCCAATCTCGCGGCCTTCGCCGAAAAGGTGCGAAAGCACCGCGACAAACTGAACCATCTTCTGATGTCGCTCAAACGCGAAGGCAAGCGGATTGCCGGAGTCAGCGCCCCGGCCAAGGGGATGACGCTCCTGAATTATTGCAAAATTGACGGCGGCGCGCTCGAATTTCTGACCGAGAAATGTCCGCTGAAAATCGGACGCTTCGCCCCCGGCAGCCATCTTCCGGTGTTGCCCGACTCTGCGCTGATGACGGAAAACATCGACTACGCCTTGATCCTGGCCTGGAACTTCAAGGACGAAATCATGGCCAACCTTTCCGCATTCAAAAGCAAAGGCGGCCGCTTTATAATACCCATTCCCGAACCGATGATCGTCTAGGGACAGTGGCCGTAAAAAAAATCCTCCCCCTTGCTTCAAGGGGGAGTTAGAGGGGGTATCGAAGAGGGAATTATCGGCCTGTGTGTTTTGACAACAGAGGCGCAGAGGCGCAGAGAAGATCAAGCGAAGTTTTCTTCCTGCTTT
>MIAA01000050.1:58799-78715 GCA_001830425.1 Rhodospirillales bacterium RIFCSPLOWO2_02_FULL_58_16 | reverse complement strand
CAGAGGCGCCGAGACACAGAGGAAGATAGAGAGAGAAAAAAAGGGCGGTAAGAAAACTTCGCTTAATCTTCTCTGCGCCTTTGTGCCTCTGTGATTAAAACACAATGAAAAGAAGCGCTGTTTTATTAACCACAAAAGCACACAGACTGACAATTCCCTCTTCGATACCCCCTCCTGACCTCCCCCTTGTTAAGGGGGAGGAATTCTTTCCCCTCCTTACCAAGGAGGGGGCAGGGAGAGGTTAGCGTAACGCTATTATTTTAAGTTATTATAATTAAAGATTTTCTTTTTGTATAATTCAGGTTAAATTCATCGGCGTTGAATTAGTCGGATGCCTTTTCGACGGGTCAGACGTATTATTATACCGGTGGCCGTAAAGAATGACTCTAAAAAATCCTCCCCTCCTTATGAAGGAGGAGTTATCAGTCTGTGTGTTTTGGCCACAGAGGCGCAGAGGCGCAGAGAAGATCAAGCGAAGTTTTATTCTTGCTTTTCTTTCTCACTATCCTCCTCTGTGTCTCTGAGCCTCTGTGTTTCATAAAACGGCGTTTCTTTCAGTCAACGCGCCGGGAGTTAGGGGATATCGGCGGCAAGATTATGTCTTTAACAAAATGGTCAAGCAATCTGGAGATCGGGATCGGCTGCATCGACGCCGACCATAAGGTTCTGGTCAGCCTGATCAACCAGGTTCACGATTGCAGCAACCTGTATGAAGAGTTGATGGTTTTGGGAAGCGTGCTGTCGGCGCTGATCGAGTACACGGTCTACCATTTCAACCGCGAGGAAAAACTTCAGGAGCTTTGCGGCTATTCTCAACTGGAAGCCCACAAAACATCGCACCATAATCTTACCATACAGGCTCAATCCTTCTATAAACGCTATGTTGAGAATCCCGCCGACCTGCCCGTCGCCGAGATCAAGGGCTTCCTGCGTAACTGGCTGTTCAATCACATCATGATTGAGGACTTTGCCTTCCGCCCCGCCTGTCTGGACAACAAGGACGCCATTGCCGAAGTCACCGCCATGACCTTCATGAAAGATCATGCCGAAACGTCGGCGCCCGTTGATTGGGGACGCCTCAGCGTCCTGATAATCGATGACAACCCGAACTTCCGCCTGCTGATCAAGACGGTTCTAAGGGCGGTGGGGGTGAGAAATGTTCAAGAGGCGGCCTCCGCCGATGACGGATTAAAGCTGCTGATCAAGCGTCCGGTCGATGTGGTGCTGTGCGACTGGGTGATGGAGGGCATGCACGGCGCCGAGTTCGCCCGCCGACTCCGCGAGTTTGACGATTCATCGCTGATTGTCCTGGTCACCGGCCACGCCGTTGAAACGCACCGTGAGCAAGCCTCGGCGTCCGGGGTCATCGGCTTCCTGCAAAAGCCGATCTCCGTCCGCAGCCTTGTTGACGTCATCACCGAGGTGCTGTCAAAATAATTCGCACCACACCGGGGCGTGATCGGACGGTGTTTCCCGATCCCTGGGGGCGCCGTCGATGGCGCAGGTTTTAAGGCGATCGGCGACCTGCGGGGAAAGCAGAAGAAAGTCGATGCGCGCGCCATGATTGCCTTGCCGGGCGCCGTCGCGGTAGGACCACCATGTATAGCGCCCCGCTTCCCCGTCCGTCGCCCGCAAGGCGTCGGTAAGACCCAGGTGCATGATTTTTCTGAACCCGGCGCGCGCTTCCGCCTGGAACAGGGCGTCGTCCTTGAAGGCCTTGGGGTCATAGACATCAATATTTTCAGGGATGACGTTAAAATCGCCGCCGAGGATGAAAGGCTCTCCGCTTTCCAGCAGCGCCTTTGTGTGCCGGTAAAGCCGCTCCATCCACTCCAGCTTGTAGGCGAATTTGTCCGTGCCTGGCGGATTGCCGTTGGGAAGGTAGACGGAGGCGAGGCGAAGGCCGCCGGTCGCCACCTCAAGATAACGCGCCTGTTTATCCTCCTCGTCGCCGGGCAGGGCGGTAAGCGAGACATTGATCGGCTGCTTTGACAGCACCGCCACCCCGTTGTAGGCCTTTTGGCCGACCACCGCCGCATTGTAGCCGAGACCGCCGATCTCCAGACCCGGAAACTGCTCGTCCATGCACTTGATCTCTTGCAGCAAAACCACGTCGGGCGCCGCCTGCTTGAGCCACGCCAGCAGATGATCGAGCCGCGCCCTGATCGAATTGACATTCCAGGCGGCGATTTTCATGGATGATGTAAACTCGATAATTTCACGGCTGCCGAGGGCGAAACGGATTCTTGATGGTGAGCGTGTTGTCGATCATCTGGCCGTCCTGCATATCTTCAGTATACAACATCGTGCAACCCGAATCGAGCGCCGCCGCCACGATCAGCGCGTCGTAGAATGAGAACCGGTAGCGCTCGGCCACTTGCAATCCCCGTTGGTGGATATCGATGGTTAGCGGCGCCACTCGGCAGATGGCGGCGATGGGGTCGAGCGCCTCGCGGATTTCGGCTACATTCATGCCGAGCTTGCGCAGAGCCACGGACGTAAGTTCATTGAGAACCTGAACACTGACAACGGCGCCCGCAACCAGCATTTCTTCAACCTGATCGGCCTTGGCCGCATCGGACGAGAGCAGATACAGCAAAATGTTGGTATCAAAAAACCGCTTAGTCACGCCGGTTCGCTTCCAGCCGATCAAAGCGAAAGTCCGCAGGCAGACGCCCCCGGTATTTTCTCAAGCGGGCCAGCAATTCCCGGGCGCCGGGTTTTTTGACGATCTCGAACGCGCCGCGCCCGGCGACATGAATTTCGATGTCATCGCCTTCCTTGAGACCCAAGACCTTAATTACAGATGCGGGCAGACGAACCGCCAGACTATTCCCCCATTTGGAGACTTGCATGATCACCCCCGAAACAAAAGATATACATGCTTCATTGTATATCCATAAAAGTCACAGAGCAATCTGTTTATCACCGGAATTATGGGGACATTGACCATTAAATACATTCCCCATCAACTCAGACCTCATATACTAACCATACAGAGCACAGAGATCACAGAGGTTTCGCCGACATGGCCATAAACGGATCTGAAGTCAAAATTATCAAATATCTTATCGATAGCGCCCAGGCGCGCATGAAGCGTCGGCCCCGCGTATTGACGCTCGGCTATCCGGACGTCATGGCGATCGAGAAAACTTTCTCAAGACTGGAATTGCCCGTTGAATGGAGCGCCGTTCCGAAGCGCCCGGACGGTCCGGCTGTTTGGAAATCGCAAGGGCGTGATCTGGGAAACTACCCCATGTGCGAAAGCAAGGCGTTGATCGACGCCCTCGGCGGCGATTGCGTCGTCATAGACGCCATCGCCTGGGGGCAGGAAGATGAACTTGTCAATCTCAATCAGCCGTTAACGAAGCAACAAAAAGAAAAACTGGGCGATTTTGATGTCATCGTTGATCCGGGAACGGTCGAACATTGCTTCAATATCGCACAAGCGTTTATCAATATAGTTGACCTGCTTGCGCCGTTGGGATTCGTCTATCATCAGGCGGCGGTGGCGTACCCTAATCACGGATTCTGGAGCATCAGCCCCACCGCTTTCTTTGATTTTTACGAGAGCCGGCGTTTCATCCTTGGAACTCCCTATGTATGGGTAGACTCCCAGGATAAAGACAGCGGCGAACCGCAATTTCTTCAAATCGATCCGTTTGAGGCGCAGAACAATTTTCCGCCCGTCAAAATCGGGTCTTTTATTTTCCAGAAGAGGCACGAAACGACTGTCCGGGTCAGCGGCCCGCACTATCCGATTCAACGGTGCTATTCGAGCAAAAGCCGCGATATATCGACAATCGATTTTGCGGGCCACGCCCTGGGTCGCGAACGAAAAGACATCTTTCCGCCGCAAAACCGGAGTTAGTTCATTTTCTCCCTCTCCCCTTGTGGGAGAGGGTCGGGGAGAGGGGTAATTTTTTCCGGCGGGTTTTTTTGGCCACGGATGAACGCCGATGAACAATGTTCCTCTATCATTCTCATGCCGCACCGAAAGAGGATAATAATCTTGACAAATCGATATTAACGTATATATTCCTTTTTATTTATCGAAAATCAGGAGGCGCATGGTCATGATCAAGTTACCCCCCCGGCAGGAAAGGTTCTGTCAGACCTTTGTTGTTTACGCCAACGCCTCCCTTGCGGCGCGGAATGCCGGTTATGCCTCGGAATCGGCGTACAATCAGGGATATCGCCTGTTGGCCAAACGGCAGATCAAGGAGCGCATCGCCGAAATCCAGAAGATGATGGCCGACGATCAATGTCGCCATCATGACCAGTTGCTGGGCAAGCTGGAGAATATTTACCGGCGGGCCATTGAGGACCACAATTACTCCGCCGCCGCCCGCGCCGTCGAGATGCAGGCCGGGCTGGCCGGGAAAGCGGAGAAAACGGATACTATCCAATTCAACGAAATGATGACAAATGACGACAAATGACGATATTTTACGGGCAATTCAAGGGCTGTTTCGTTTGGAATCAATGGGTTAAGGCGGATTTACCATGGTTAATACCGCTATAAACGTGATTAAAACGCCATCCGACCGCATACAAACGTGGTTAAAGCGCGAGGCGGCTTGCGTCGTTATCTTTTGTGTGTATAGTGCGCGGCTTCACTCTCCTTGCCGGGCCGTTTTGGTTCGGCTATGCCTTTCGCCGGATTGTCCGGCGGCGGGTTGAGACAAGCCAGAGGGAGATAAAATTTGGCTTACTATGAAACCGTGTTTATTGCGCGTCAGGATATTTCCACGGCGCAGGTTGACGCTCTGTCCGACGCCTTCAGCAAAATCATCAGGGACGGCGGCGGAAAAATCACCAAGAAAGAAGACTGGGGACTGAGGTCCTTCGCCTTCCGCATCAAGAAAAGCCGCAAGGGCTACTATGTCCTGCTCGGCATCGATGCGCCATGCGCCGCAGTTCATGAGATGGAGCGCCAGATGCGCATCAGCGAGGACGTGCTGCGTTACTTGACGTTGCGGCTGGACGAGGCGGATAACGAGCCTTCGGTGATCATGCGCAACAAAGGGCAAAGCGATGAACGTCCGCGCCGCCCCGAACGCGACGCGGAAGCAGGCGCCGGCGGCGGTGCTGATTCCATTCCGGCTATGGCTGAAAAAGCCGCCGTTGCAGCAGGAGCATCCATATGAGTTTTCGACCGGAACATTCACGCGACGGCGGCGGCCGCGACGACAGCCGTGACGATAGTCGTGACGACAGCGGCGGCGGACGGCGGCCTTTCTTCAGGCGGCGCAAGACCTGCCCGTTCGCCGGCCCCAAGGCGCCGAAGATCGATTACAAAGATACGCGCCTGTTGCAGCGCTACACATCCGAGCGCGGCAAGATCGTCCCCAGCCGCATCACCGCCGTCTCCGCCAAGAGCCAGCGTCTGTTAACAAAGGCGGTCAAGCGAGCCAGATTCCTCGCCCTTATGCCTTACCTTATTAAATAAAACAGGATTGGCGAGGCGCCGTTGAGTACTGGAGAACATTGGGTCCGCGCCCCGGGAGAACATCATGTCCAGGGAAATGTGGCTTGCCTTGATCGGCGGCGGCGTCAGCGCCCTCGCCTCGATGGCTGTTTTCGCCGGCGTGCCGGGAGGGATATTGCTCGTCTATCTCGCGCCGCTGCCCCTGCTGCTGGTCGGACTCGGCTGCGGCGCCTCGGCGGCGGCGACAGCCGGACTCGCCGGATTTGTATTCTCCGGGCTGATGGGCGGCATATCGACAGCCGGAATTTACGCGATTATCGACGCCTTGCCGGCATGGCTGATAACGCGCCAATTACTGGCTCGACAACCCGCCGGTCAATGGAACTCCCTGGGGCCGGCGGTCGCCTGGCTGTCGGTCCTCGCCTCGGTCATGCTGTGCATCTTCGCCTTGACCATGCGGAGCGAAACCCTGGGCATCGACGAGACGATAACCAAATATCTGACCGACGCCCTCGCCCTCATGGCGCCGACGCTGCCCGAGAACATGCGATCAAGCATGGTTACCGTGCTGACGCCCCTGTTTTTGGGAATGGTCGGCACGGCATGGGTATTGATGATGATGATCAACGCCGGTCTGGCGCAGGCGATCCTGGCGCACAACAAGGGAAATCTGAGACCCCCTCCCGAAATCGGCGATCTGGCGCTGCCTTCATGGACTTCATGGCTGATAGTGGGGGCGGCAACTCTGGCATTGCCGGTAGACGGGCAAATGGAGTATACGCTCCGCAACATGGTGGTCGTGCTGGCGACTCCGTTCTTTTTTCTCGGCATGGCGGTAGTTCACCACGCGGCGCGCTTTGTGACTTTTCCGGGAACGCTGCTGGCTTTTTTTTATTTCGTGTTAATGGTTTCCGGCTGGGCGCCGTTGGTAGTCGTCGGAATTGGAATGATCGAACAATGGGCCGGATTGAGAACCCGCTTCACCGGCCCTCGCAACTTGTCAGGAACTGAATAATGGAAGTCATCCTTCTGGAACGCATTGAACGACTTGGACAAATGGGCGACGTGGTCAACGTCAAACCGGGATACGCCCGTAATTTCCTTCTGCCGCAGAAAAAAGCCCTGCGCGCCACCAAGGAAAACAGTCGCCACTTTGAACTGCAACGGGTGGAGCTTGAAGCCGCTAATCTGGAGCGTCGCAAAGATGCGCAAAAGGTCGGTAAAAAGCTGGACGGGGTTACGCTGGTGCTGGTCCGTCAGGCCGGCGAGACCGGGCATCTCTACGGATCAGTCAATGCGCGGGACATCGCCAATGAAGCGGCCAGGGCCGGATTCATCATCAATCGTCAGCAGGTCAATCTGGTGCGCCCGATCAAGACGCTGGGCATCCACAAGGTGCGCGTCGACCTGCACCCCGAGGTGACAATCAACCTCAACGTCAACGTCGCCCGCTCGGCGGACGAAGCCGAAATCCAGGCCAAGACCGGCAAGGCCGTCGTCAGTCATGAGGAAGAAAGCCGAGCCGCCGACGAAAACGCCTTCGAGGCCCAGGCTGAACAACTGTTCGAGCGCCCTGACGCTGAAATCGAGAGACTCGCCGAAAAAGAAAAACCGGCGGCAAAAATCACCGCTTCTGAAGAGGCCGGCGAAGAAGAAAAGGGCGAGTAGCTTTTCCCTCCGCTTTCAACAATTACGGCGCACTTCAGGGTGCGCCGTTTTTTTATCCCCGCATCCCACATTCTGATCGGAATGTAACGAAACTGTCCCCACTCAATTATTAGGTCCACAGGCGACGGCCTTCTTTTGCCGAATGCTTTTGCCTAGTTTCGCCCGATGGCGACAACAATCATTAATTACCCCTCCGGCGAGTCCTCCAGGCCTTCGCCCCAAGCCCCGGCCTTCCGCGCCGCGCCTCATAACATCGAGGCGGAAAAGGCGTTGCTGGGCGCTATCTTCGTCAACAACAAAGCCTTCGAGAGAGTCTCGGAATTTCTTACCCCCGCACACTTCGCCCATCCCCAGCACGGACGCATCTACGACGCCTGCTCGCGACTCATCGAGAAGGGACTGATCGCCGACCCGGTGACCCTCAAGCCCTACTTTGAACAAGACGAGAGTCTGGCCGAAATCGGCGGCCCCTCCTATCTGGTGGACCTGGCGTCCTGCGCCGTCACCGTCATCAACGCCGGCGAATACGGACGCCTGATCCATGACCTGCACCTCAGGCGCGAACTTATCCGTCTGGGAGAGGAAGTGGTCAACAAAGCCTATGGCGGCGAGGTCGACGATACCGCCATCGGACTGATCGAGGACACCGAACAGAGCCTTTACGATCTGGCGACCAAGGGCGAATATGAAGGCGGATTTGAAAGTTTCAAGGACTCGGTAATCAAGGCCATCAACATGGCCGAAGCCGCCCATAAACGCGACGGCAGTCTGGCCGGCGTCACCACCGGCCTGATCGAGACCGACAAACTGCTCGGCGGCATGCACCCGTCGGACCTGCTCATCCTGGCGGGCAGGCCGGCCATGGGCAAAACGGCGCTGGCCACCAACATCGCCTACAACGCCGCCTGCTCATACAAACAGTCCGGCGGCGAGGAAGGGGCGGTGGTCGGCTTCTTCTCGCTGGAAATGTCGTCCGAGCAACTTGCCAGCCGCATTCTGTCGGAACAGACGGAGATTTCATCAGACCGCATGCGCAAGGGCGAACTGACCACGGCGGAGTTCGGTCGGCTGGTCGCCGCCAGCCAAACCCTGCACGAACTGCCCATTTTCATCGACGACACGCCGGCGCTGACGGTCAGCGCGCTGAGGACCAGAGCCAGACGCCTCAAGCGCCAGCATAAACTCGGCCTGATCGTCATCGACTACCTGCAACTGATCTCCGGCAGCGCCTCTTCGCGCAATGACGGTCGTGTCCAGGAAGTCTCGGAGATCACTCGCGGCCTCAAGACCCTGGCCAAGGAATTGAACGTGCCGGTTTTGGCGCTGTCGCAGCTCTCACGCGCCGTCGAGGCCCGCGACAACAAACGCCCGCTGCTTTCGGACCTGAGGGAATCAGGCTCCATCGAACAGGACGCCGATGTCGTCATGTTCATCTTCCGCGAAGAATACTATCTTGAACGCGACAAGCCGACCCAGCACGCCAGCGAGAAAGATGACCATCATGCCGCCAAGGTTGAAAGCTGGGAGAAGCGCCTCGAAAAATGCCGTGGTCTGGCCGAAATCATCGTCGCCAAGCAACGCCACGGCCCCACCGGCGACGTTCTTTTGCAGTTCCAGGGAGAATTCACCCGCTTCGGCAATCTTGACCGTCATCACCGCCGGGAGTAGGTCTTGGCGATGATTGTCCCCGATCATTGCGGAGCCGTCCTCACCATCGACCTCGATGCGGTCGCCGCCAATTACCGGCTGCTGGCCGACAAGTCCGGAAAGGCGATATGCGCCGCCGTGGTCAAAGCCGACGCCTATGGTCTCGGCATGGCGAAATTAGTTCCGGCGCTGGCCGCCGCCGGGTGCGGCAATTTCTTCGTCGCCACTATCGACGAAGGAATTGAACTGAGGAATGTTCTGGCGGATGTTTCTATCTATGTCCTGAACGGCCCCGCGCCCGACTCCGGCCCCGTCTTCGCCGAATGCCGGCTGACGCCGGTCCTCAACAGCCCTTGGAACATCGAGGCCTGGGCCGCCTATTGCAACGGACGCGGCAATCCCCTGCCCGCCGTTATCCATATCGACACCGGCATGTCGCGTCTGGGCCTGTCGCTGCGGGAACTGGAGGACCTGACGGCAAAGCCGGAGCGTTTAGCGAGCGTCAAGCTCGCCGCCGTCATGAGTCATCTCGCCTGCGCCGACGAACCCGGCCACGAAATGAACCGCCGGCAGTTGACATCGTTTCGCCGTGCGCTGACGCGGCTTCCCAAGACGGCGACATCAATGGCCAATTCTTCCGGCATTTTCCTCGGCGCCGACTACCACTTCGACATGACCCGTCCGGGCGCCGCCCTGTACGGCATTTCGCCGATTAAAGACGGCCCCAACCCCATGGCCCAGGTAGTTCGCCTGCAAGCTGAAATCCTGCAAATCCGCGACGTTGACACCCCTCTGACCGTTGGCTATGGTGCCACCTGCCAAGTCGGCCGGGGGGGGCGAATAGCCACCGTAGCCGCCGGATACGCCGACGGTTATCTGCGTTCATTAAGCAACTGCGGTTGTGGTTTTATCGGAAACTATCAAGCCCCGGTCATAGGTCGCGTATCCATGGATCTCATCACTCTTGACGTCAGCAAAATCCCCCATGACGCGGCCCGCCCCGGAGTCATGGTTGACCTGATCGGCCCGTCGCAGCCCGTTGACGAAGTCGCCCGTCGCGCCGGGACCATCGGCTATGAAATACTGACCGGCCTGGGGGCGCGTTATCGCCGGATATACTCAGGCGGCAAGGCATGAACCCCTTTCAACCGATCGGTCGCGTCTTCCTGGTCTTCCTGAGAACTACCGGAAGGTTATCCAGATTCACCCTTTCCGCCATCTCCCACTGCTTCAGGCCGCCTTTTTACTACCGCACCATCCTGGCCGAGATGATGGAGATCGGCTACTACTCGCTGCCGGTGGTCGGCCTTACCGCCATCTTCGCCGGAATGGTGCTGGCCTTGCAAAGCTACACCGGCTTCTCCCGTTTTTCAGCCGAAGGCGCGGTCGCCAACGTAGTGGTGTTGTCGATCACCCGCGAACTGGGGCCTGTGCTGGCCGGACTGATGGTGGCCGGGCGCATCGGCGCCTCAATGGCCGCCGAGATCGGCACCATGCGGGTGACCGAACAGATCGACGCCATGTCCACGCTGTCCACCAACCCGATGAAGTATCTGGTGGCGCCGAGGCTGATCGCCGGGCTTCTCATGTTCCCGTTGCTGGTTCTGATCGCCGACGTAATCGGCGTCTTCGGCGGCTATCTGGTCGCCGTCTACAAACTGGGCTTCAACCCTTCCAATTACATCCAGCGCACCTGGGACTTCCTCACCGCCGAGGACGTCAACTCGGGACTGGTCAAGGCCGCAGTGTTCGGCCTCATCGTCACCCTGATGGGCTGCTATCACGGCTATCATTCCAAGGGCGGCGCCGCCGGCGTCGGCACGGCCACCACCAATGCGGTGGTGTCGGCGTGTATTTTGATCCTGTGCTTTGACTATGTCCTGACCGAGATGTTTTTCGCCAAATGAGCGCCCAACCCAAAATCAGGCTGCGCAACGTGCATAAGGCCTTTCATAACAAGGTAGTGCTTAACGGCGTTGACCTGGACGTCGGCGTCGGCGAGTCGGTGGTCATCATCGGCGGTTCGGGAACCGGCAAGTCGGTGACGCTTAAGTGCATCCTCGGCCTGCTGCAACCCAATCAGGGAAGCATCGAGGTGGACGGCGAAAGCGTCGTCGGCATCTCAACCAGGCAACGCGACCGCATCAATCGCAAGTTCGGCATGTTGTTCCAGGGCGCCGCATTGTTTGACAGCCTTCCGGTATGGGAAAACGTCACCTTCGGGCTTCTCGCCGAGAAGATGTGCACCCGTTCGCAAGCCAAGGACATCGCCGTCGCCAAGCTGGCCATGGTCGGCCTGGGACCGGAGGTCGGCGCCCTATATCCCGCCGAGCTTTCCGGCGGCATGAAAAAGCGTGTCGGTCTGGCCCGCGCCATCGCCTATGAACCTGAGGTAATTTTCTTCGACGAGCCGACCACAGGCCTTGATCCGATCATGTCCGACGTTATCAACGACCTGATCGTCAAGATCACCCGCGAAGTCGGCGCCACCGCCCTGTCCATAACCCATGACATGGCAAGCGCCCGCAAGATCGCTCATCGAATCGCCATGTTGTACGAGGGCAAAATCATCTGGGCCGGACCAACCGAAAAGATCGACGACTCCGGCAATGCTTATGTAGACCAATTTATCAACGGACGCGCCGAAGGCCCCATCAAGATGGCGGTCAGGGCGTAAGGCCGAAACGCTCGTCAGGGAGACCCATAAACGTTGGCCCGTAAGACCGCCAACTACGTTTGCCAGGAATGCGGCGCCGCCTCCGCCAAATGGAGCGGCCGCTGCGATGCTTGTGGCGCGTGGAATACTTTGGCCGAGGAAACTCAAGTCGAGACGGCGCCCAAAGGTCTGGGCGCGAAGAAGGGACACAAGGTGACGTTCTTCGACCTTGAAGGTTCCGCCCCCGCCGAACCGCGCCTGATTACCGGCATCAAGGAATTCGACCGGGTCACCGGCGGCGGGATAGTGCCGGGATCGGCGCTTCTGATCGGCGGCGACCCCGGCATCGGCAAGTCCACCCTTCTGTTGCAGGTTACCGCCGCGCTGTCCGCCTCGGAAAGTTGCGCCTATATCTCGGGCGAGGAATCAATCGCCCAGTTGCGGATGCGCGCCCTGCGCCTGAGTCTGAATAAAGCGCCGGTTCAACTGGCTACCGCCACCTCGGTGCGCGACATCGCCGCCTCGCTGGACGGTCCCGGCGCCGCCAAAGTAGTGGTCATCGATTCGATCCAGACCATGTATGTGGACAACCTTGAATCGGCGCCCGGCTCCGTCGGCCAGGTCCGCGCCTCGGCCCAGGAGCTGATCCGTCTCGCCAAGCGTCGCGGCTTCGCCGTGGTTCTGGTCGGTCACGTCACCAAGGACGGGCAGATCGCCGGCCCCAGGGTTCTGGAGCACATGGTCGATACGGTGCTTTACTTCGAGGGAGATCGCGGCCACCAGTTCCGCATCCTGAGAGCGGTCAAAAACCGCTTCGGCCCGACCGACGAAATCGGCGTCTTCGAGATGACCGACGCCGGCCTTGCCGAGGTTGCCAATCCGTCGGCGCTGTTCCTCGCCGAACACACCGGCGATGTCAGCGGCTCCAGCGTCTTCGCCGGCATGGAGGGATCGCGGCCGATGCTGGTGGAAATACAATCGCTGCTCGCCCCCGGTTCTTATTCGTCGCCGCGACGTTCGGTCGTGGGATGGGACTCGGGACGACTGGCCATGACCATGGCGGTGCTGGAAACCCGCTGCGGATTATCGCTCGGCGCCTCCGACGTCTACCTCAATGTAGCCGGGGGCCTGAGAATAAACGAACCGGCTGCCGATCTGGCGGTGGCGGCCTCGCTTATCTCGGCGGAAAGCGGCGTCCCGCTCCCCCCCGAAACGGTGATCTTCGGCGAAATCGGGCTATCGGGAGAAGTGCGCTCCGTCGCCCACACCGACCAACGGCTGAAGGAAGCCGCCAAACTGGGCTTCACCTCGGCCATAGTGCCGAAAAGCAAACGGTCCAAGGGCGTCAAGAGCCACGCAATCGGCGACTTCGAGGTGCGCGAAGTCTCCCGCCTCGTCGACCTGATCGGCATAGTCGGAGCATCGGCGCGATCCGCGCCGTCAGTTAAATTACCGGCGACCGGGAAGGCGGGACATGGCTGATTCGTCCATCAGCGTCATCGATATCGGCGTCGGCGTCGTGCTGCTGATTTCAGCCGTCCTCGCCTACGCTCGCGGCTTCGTTCATGAGGTGCTGTCGATCGCCGGATGGATCGGCGCCACGTTCGCCGCCATTTACGGCTTCCCCCTTCTGAAGCCCCACGCCCGCGCTTACATCCCGATGGAGATCGCCGCCGACCTGACGGCAGGCACGGTTATCTTCATAGTCAGTCTGGCGGCGCTTTCCATCCTGACGCGATCAATCTCTAAAATGGTGCAGGACAGCGCCCTCAACGCCCTTGACCGTTCTTTAGGCTTCCTGTTCGGACTGGTGCGCGGCGCCGTTCTGGCTTGCCTCGTCTTTATCGCCGCCAATCTGGCGTGGCCTCTGGACAACAAGGACCCCGACGCCAAGGACGGCGATCCCAAGGAAAAGCGACCGGCCTGGATAATGACCTCGCGCAGTTTGCCGCTGATCCGGCAAGGCGCCGACATGCTCGCCGCCCTTGTTCCCAAGGGAACCATTGCCGGCAACGGCGTTATTGAGAAAAAAACCCAAGAAATGCGCAATGCCGTTGATGCTGCGGAAACATTGCGCAAAATGACCTCGCCCGATCCCAAGGCTGCGACGCCGGAAGCGACCGATACAACCGAAGGCTATGACCCGAATGCGCGGCGGGCCTTGAATAAGATGATGGAAATCGTCAAATAGGAGTTAGGTTGCGGCCATGAAAGAATTTGACGACAACCATCTGCATGAGGAATGCGGCGTCTTCGGCATTTTCGGCTACGGAGACGCCGCCGCCCACACTACCCTGGGGCTGCACGCCCTTCAGCATCGTGGCCAGGAATCCGCCGGCATTGTCTCCTTCGACGGCGGGCATTTCCACAGCCACCGCGCCCATGGACTGGTCGGCGATATCTTCAGCTCCAAGGAAATAATCAAGCGGCTTCCCGGCGACATGGCTATCGGCCATGTGCGCTATTCGACTACCGGCGCGACCATCCTGCGCAACGTCCAGCCCCTGTTCGCCGACTTCCAGTTCGGCGGCCTCGCCATCGCCCACAACGGCAACATCACCAACGCCCACCACACCCGCAAGGCCCTGGTAAGGCGCGGCTGCATCTTCCAATCCACCTGCGATACCGAGACCATCATCCACCTGATCGCCATCAGTCTGTACTCGGCGGTGATCGACCGCATGATCGACGCCCTCAGGCAAACCGAGGGAGCCTATTCCCTGGTGGCGATGACCCGTAACAAGATGATCGGAGTGCGTGACCCGATGGGCATCCGCCCCCTGGTGCTGGGGCGTCTCGGCGACGCCCACATTCTGGCCTCGGAGACCTGCGCGCTGGATATCATCGGCGCCGAATTCGTCCGCGACGTGGAGCCGGGAGAGATCGTCATCATCGACAAAACCGGCGTCAGCTCCATCAACCCCTTCGCCAAACTGAAGCCGAGGTTCTGCATTTTTGAATACATCTACTTCGCCCGCCCCGACAGCATGGTGGAGGGCATGAACGTCTATGAAGTGCGCAAGCGCATCGGCGCCCGGCTGGCCCAGGAAAGCCACGTCGAATCGGACCTGGTGGTGCCAGTGCCTGACTCCGGCGTCCCGGCGGCAATCGGCTACGCCCTGGAATCGGGAGTTCCCTTCGAAATGGGCATTACCCGCAATCATTATGTCGGCCGCACTTTTATCGAACCCAGCGACCGCATCCGCAATCTGGGCGTCAGGCTGAAACACAACGCCAACACCGCCCAACTCAAGGGCAAACGAGTGATCCTGGTGGATGATTCAATCGTTCGCGGCACCACCTCGGTGAAGATCGTCGAGATGGTGCGCAACGCCGGAGCCAAGGAAGTCCACATGCGGATATCCTGTCCTCCGACGACGGATTCCTGCTTCTACGGCATCGACACGCCGGAAAAGGGCGACCTGCTGGCTCACAACTATGACCTCAAGGGAATGACCAAGTGCATCGGCGTAGACACCCTCTCCTTCCTCTCCAATGACGGCCTTTACAGCGCCGTTTGCGGGAAAGTCCGCAATGCCGAAAACCCGAGGTATTGCGACGCCTGCTTCACCGGAGAATATCCGATCAGACTGAGCGACCGCGAGGAAGGCCCCGACGCCGAACAGCTTTCCCTGCTGTCGGAACAGGACTGATATGGCCGGTCATGCTGACAAAGGCCGGCTTCAAGGCCGCATCGCCCTGGTCACCGGCGCTTCGCGGGGCATCGGCAGGGCGGTGGCCAAGCGCTTCGCCGAGGAAGGCGCCCATCTGATTCTGGTCGCCCGCACTCTGGGAGGGCTGGAGGAACTGGATGATGAGATCAAGGAAATCGGCGGCTCCGCCACCCTGACCACCTTTGACCTTACCGACTTCAACGCCATTGACAACATGGGCGCCGCCATCTTCGAGCGCTTCAAGCGCCTTGATGTGCTGGTCGGCAACGCCGCCGTCCTCGGCGCCCTAAGCCCTCTCGGCCACATCGACCCCAGGGTCTGGGAGCAGGTTATAGCGACCAACCTCACCGCCAACTGGCGGCTGATCCGCAGCTTCGATCCGCTGCTGAGGGCATCGGACGCCGGGCGCGCCGTTTTCGTTACCGCCGCCGCCGCCAAGGGCGTTCCCTACTGGGGCGGCTACGCCGTCAGCAAAGCGGCGCTGGAAGCCATGGTCAGGGTCTACGCCGGCGAGATGGCCAGAACCACGGTGCGCGCCAATCTGGTCGATCCCGGCGCCGTGCGCACCGCCCTGCGCGCCCTCGCCTTTCCCGGCGAAGACCCGGCGACGCTTTCCTCGCCGGAAAGCGTTACCGACGTCTTCGTTGATCTGGCCGACCCCGCCTGCACCCGCAACGGCGAGATCGTTAAAACCTGACTTATCTACGAACTTCTGACATATCGTTCAGCGCATCGACTGAAAGAAACACCATTTTTTTATCACAGAGAACACAGAGGTTACAGAGAAGATTTAAGTGAACTTAAGAAAATTTTCTTCCATTTTTCTCTTTTTATTTTGCCTTTCTTCTCTGTGCCTTAACTCTGTGATCTCTGTGTGCTCTGTGGTTGATCATATCTATTTGCGTTTCACTGCCGGCGTTCCTTAAGATCAGCCGGCGTATAGGTGACGGGATCGTCTTCCATGCCCCGCATGGCTTGGCTGAGCGAGAAGTCGGCGAACTCGGCATTTGTCCACTCGCCCTCGACCGGCGGCTTGTCCTCCCGGGCGGTGCGGGCCAATAAAAATTCGACAAAATCGAACACCTCGGCCTGTTTGTCGTCGGGTAAGGCGCGCAACCTCTCAATCAATTCGGCGTAACCCATGTGAGCCTCCGTAAAACGCAGACTGATTATATGCCAAGCGCCTTCTCCAGCCTATCCCAATCGTCGTTTGCTCCGGGAAGGCCGAAGCGCAGCCGGTCGGGATATTGTGAGAAACGCCTGACCAGAACCCCGCTGCGGGCGAGGCGGGCGTGGATTTCCGCCGCTTCGGTTGTCTTGACAAGGCGGAACAGATCGCAGCCGCCGATCACCTGCATTCCGTGGGAAGTCAGCAGGCCGTCAAGGCGTTTTGCTTCCTCTTTCAGGCGGCGGCGGGTGGCTGATATCCATTTTGCGTCGGCAAGGGCCGTCGTTCCGACCTCCGCCGCCGGGCCGGAAACCGCCCACGGGCCGAGGGCGTGAGCCAAAGCGCCGGCCAACTCCGCCCCGGTCAAGGCAAAGCCCAGACGCACCCCGGCCAAGCCGAAGAACTTGCCGAAGGAGCGCAACACAACAAGCCCCGGCATCCCCGCCCTAGCGGAAATGCTTGCTTTCGGTGTCACATCGGCGAAGGATTCATCGACAACCAGCCAACCGCCGCGAGAGGCCAGCTTCAAGGACAATTCGGCCAACGCGCCGGTTTCCAGCAGGCGACCGTCGGGGTTATTGGGATTGACCACGACCACTACCTCCGCTTGCCGGTCAACCATATCGAAGCCGTTGACCTCCTCCACCCGGTGTCCGGCAAGACACCAGGCATGGGCGTGTTCATTGTAGGTGGGGCCGAGGACCGAGACCTGTGAGCGGGGGCGCAGACGCGGCAGCCACTGGATCAGGGCCTGGGCGCCGGGGGCAGGCGTCACCAGCGCCGGATCGCCTGCGCCGTAGCAATCCGCCGCCGCCCGGCGGAGTTTTGCATAGGCGCGACTGTCCGGCAGCCGCGTCCAGCATTCGGAAGTCACCTCAGGCATGGGATAGGAATGGGGGTTGATGCCGGTGGACAGGTCGAGCCATCCGCCGCGAGGACGCCCGTAAAGAGCCTCGGCCTCCGCCACGTCGCCGCCGTGTTCAAGGTATGCGGGAATCACCTGCTTTGCGCTTTCGTCCATCTTTAAGGCTTACCAGAGTCGGCGGCCTTTATGTATGATTAATAGACGACGGTTGAATCATTTTCGAAAAGAACCTTGATGAGCGCAAAAGAACCATATCTGCTGACGCCGGGACCGCTGACCACGTCGGCTGAGACCAAGAAGGCCATGCTGCGCGACTGGGGGTCACGCGACGAAGCGTTCATCGAGATCAACGCCCGCATCCGCCGACATCTGGTAGCCATCGCCGGGGGCGAAGGCTCCCATGTCTGCGTTCCGTTGCAGGGCAGCGGCACCTTTATCGTCGAGGCGGCGCTGGGTACTCTGATCAAGCGTTCCGACAAGGCGCTGGTGCTGATCAACGGCGCTTACGGCCGGCGCATGGCCAGGATTCTCGATTATCTGGGCCGCGCCTATATAACCGTGGAAACACCGGAGGATACGCCTTCCGACCCCGCCGACATCGACGCGGCGCTGGCCGCCGACCCTTCCCTCAGCCATGTGCTGGCGGTCCACTGCGAGACCACATCGGGCATCCTCAACCCCATCAGGGAGATCGCGGCGACGACGGCGAAACGCGACCGCTCCCTTATCATCGACGCCATGAGTTCCTTCGGCGGCATTCCCTTCGACATCCGTCAAATCCCGTGTACGGCGGTGCTAGCCTCCTCCGGCAAGTGTCTGGAGGGAGCGCCGGGATTCGGCTTCGCCATCATCCGCGAGGCGGCGCTCGCCGCCTGCCGGGGCAACTCCCATTCCCTCAGCCTCGACTTGTATGACCAGTGGACGGCGATGGAGGCTACCGGGCAATGGCGCTTCACCCCGCCCACCCACGTCATCGCCGCCTTTGACGCGGCGCTGACGCAGTTCGAGGCTGAGGGCGGCGTCGCCGGACGCAACGCCCGCTACGTCAACAACTGCCGGATTCTGGTGAGGGGGATGCGGGCCATAGGCTTTGAGACCCTGCTTGCCGACGACGTGCAGGCGCCGATCATCGTCACCTTTCACACTCCCGCCGATCCCCGGTTTCACTTTGAAACTTTCTACGGATCATTGAACAGGAGCGGTTATGTCATCTATCCGGGAAAGCTGACCAAAGCCGACTCGTTCCGCATCGGCTGCATCGGACAGTTGGACGAAGCCCGAATCAACGGCGCCCTGAAGGCCGTCAGAAAAACCCTCAAAAGCATGGGGGTCAGGAACGCCGGGCCGAGGGCATCCTCATGAGCATCAAGGCGCTGATCGGAACGGCGTTATGTCTTGCCGCCGCTTTCCCCGTTCACGCCGAAGAAATCACCGGCCCGGCCACGGTCATTGAGGGCGATCTGCTGGAGATCAACGGCCGGCGCATTCGCCTTTACGGCATTGACGCCCCGGATATGGATCAGGTCTGCCTCTCCAAGAAAGGCGAGGAATACCGATGCGGCGACCACGCCATGAGGCATGTGACGGTGATGGTCGGCAAAACGCCCCTGACCTGCAAGGGCGAGGCCAACGATGAGCGAGGCAATCTTATCGCCGTTTGCCGGATGCGTTTCCTCGACATCAATGAATACATCGTCGTTGATGGATGGGCGCTGGCCTACCGGGAACACGGCGATGAATATGTGCGCGCCGAAACCGTCGCCAAAGCGCAACATTCGGGACTGTGGAGGGGAAGCACGTTTGTCATGCCGTGGGAATGGCGCGCCGGGAAACGGTGAATGTAAAGACGGTTAAGATACCCTTCCATAGCCGGGAGAGAAGGCGACGGAACACGGGAACAACTCCCGCAGAGACTTGGCGTCGCTGACGACGCGACGTTCCCCGTCCATCGAATCGCGAATGATAACACGGTTCTTTTCGATAGTGACGCTCCTGTGTACGGGAGCGCCGAAGCCGTGATGGATCCCGTGGAACCCGGCCTCGTCGAAACGCAGACATTTGGCCCGGCATGAGTCTTCCAGACGGAACATGCCCTGGTCCAGGCGCGACGGCTCCCTGTCGCCCAGGCGCGGCCCGGCATGGGCGAGCGCCGACCGGTAGGCGTTTCGTTTTTCCGGCGACGGCGTATAGACGTAGCTGCCGGGATCGGCCAGCCAGTCCTCGCCGTCGATGTTGAGTTCGATCGCCAATTGATCGTTGTGGGCGTGGCCGCCGTTGCCTTCCTGGCCGACGGGGCCGCAGCGCACCGATAAAAAGAAACGTTGCGACCGCCAGATATACAGACCGAAGTCCGGGTAGGCGGCGGTCTCCAGACCGTAAAGAACATCCGGAGCGGCAAGCTCGATAACGATCTCGCGTCCCTTTAAGGCCGGCTCGGCCCTGCCTTTCACCCTGAACGACAAAGCGGCGGGCGAACCGCCTTCGCCGAGATAGCTTGCCGCCTTGGTCCACCCGGACAATCCCGCCGTCATCGCCGATTCGACCTCGGCGGCGGCCCCGGCAAAGGCGGACAGGTCGCCCCTGGAAAACAGGCCGTTGATAGCGGCGACGGTAGCGCGATGATCCAGATGCTTTTCATCAAGTCCTCGACCGAACAAAGGGCACAGCTTGAAGAAACGGCCATTATCCATGTCGCCGATCTGCGCTGCCTGCCGGTTGGGCTTGGTGACGTGCATGATGAACTCGGCCATGCGCTCCAACCGCTTGAAATACCAGGCGGGGAACGGCGATGACCTGCCTTCTTTGTC
>MIAA01000050.1:49624-58778 GCA_001830425.1 Rhodospirillales bacterium RIFCSPLOWO2_02_FULL_58_16 | reverse complement strand
CGAGCCGTAAGCCGCCATCTCCGCCGACAGCCGATGATAGCCGGTAGACGCCTCAAAGCCGGCGCCGTCGGCGGTGAACTGGCGCTTGACCTCTATAACCAACTGACTGACGGCGAAAGCGAGCCAGCCGTCGATCTCCGGCGAACTCTCCAGATAGGCGGCGATGAACAACAAGCCGACGATATCGGCCAAAAAGTGGTTGGCGCGGACCTCGCCGCCCCATTCCAGATTGGCGGCGACGAACCGCCCGTGAGACAGAATCCCGGCTGAAAATTCACTCCGAAAATCATCGCTGAAATCGGCGCCGTGTCTGGTAAACAGGTCCATGGCCATTGCCAGATTGGCGGCGCGGATCGCTACGTCCATGGCGCATGCCCAATTGACGCCGAACCCCGGCGGATTGGCGGCCAGAAAATCGAGCGCCTGATTACAGAATTCGTCCCGATAAATCGGATCGGATGTCAGAATATGGGCTAAGGCAAGTTGAGGCAGATGCTGAAGACGGGCCAGTTCCCAGGGAACCTTGATGTCAACGCCGGGCTGATGGCCGTACTGAATGGTCTCATGCCATTGGCTCTCGCTCCACCGGTAGCCGGACTTGAAATCGATCTGCCAGTCAATAGGCCGGTAAGCGGGGCCGATCAACTTTCTGATCTGCCGGGCGCGGGCGCGATTGCCCGAGGAAAGAGCGGAGACGAGTTGTTCGGCGTCGGCATCGGCGCATTCCACCCGCACCCAACCGGAACCCAGCAGGTCAAAACGGTGTTCCAGATAGTTGCCGCAGACGGCGATAATGGACTCCATTGAATATATAAGCAGCGTCGGCGGAATCTCCGGAACATAGCCGGTTGATCGCGGCGCCCCGGCGGCCTCGGCTTTCTCGTAGGTGCATTGGTTGCCGCGCAACGTCTGCTTCCATCTTCCGGCAATCGTTCGTCGGCCCAGACGCAAGGCCTTGGCCGCCGCCGTCGGGAATGACAGGCCTCGCGCATATCTGAAGCGGTGAAGCAAACTCATCTTACGCAATCCTTGATGACTTGCGCCGTGCGACGTCCGGTTTCTTCCCAGGAAAAGTTGCGGGCGCGTTCTATGCTTTTTTGCGAGAGCCTGGTTCTGAGAACATCGTCCTTGAGGGCAAGGATGATGCTGTCGGCCATCGCGCCGACGTCCCTGGGATCGAAGAACAAGGCGGCGTCGCCCAGCACCTCCGGCATCGCCGCAGCATTGGAACTGACGACGGGAGCGCCGCAAGCCATGGCCTCGACCGGCGGGTTGCCGAAGGTCTCGACGGTAGATGGATGCACGAACAGGGCGCAGTTCCGGTACAGATCGACCAGATCGCCCGCCGCGATATGACCGAGAAACTCCACATGATCGCCGAGTCCGGCGGACTCAATCATACCCCGCACCCTTGCCCCATAATCCTCATCAACAAAACTACCGGCTACCTTGAGACTGATATCGGGGAAAACATCGCGTACGCGGCTCAAAGCCTCGACCAGATTATGCAGGTTTTTCTGGATATAGATGTCTCCCACGCACAAAAGAAAGTCGCCGCGCTTATAGCCGGGAACGGGCGGCGCAAACATTCCGTCCACGCCGTGATGGATTACGGTGACGCGATCAAGCACCCTGCGGGCAACGCCCTCGGTCAAAGCCTCGCGGGCATAAGCCGACACCGCTATCGCCCGCCGACAGGTGAGCAACGACGCTCTGGTCATGAAGGTCAGGGCCGCCCAGTACAGGCGCTTCATAGGACGCCTATCCTCATCCGCTACGGCCAATGCATTGCGTAGAAGGATTATCGGCCCCGGCGCCGTCAACGGCCCGAAGTTGGCGGGCGAGAACGTAACCTCGGCCTTGAGGCGACGCGCCGTGAAAGGAAGAACCGACTGCTCCCAAAGCAGCCGCCGATAAAAACCGTCCTTGAAACGGGCGTAATGAACGCCGATATCGCCGATGGAATCCTTGAACAGGGAGCGTTGATTCTCGTGCAGACAGAGGCTCACCTCAAGCTCGGGGTCAGCCGCGAGGACGGGCAGGATGCGCCGCAGATAAGTCACGCCGCCGCCGCTCTTGGCGTGCAGCCCGTTGATCAGAACCCTAACCAGCAAAATCTCCGTTTCAAAAGAAAACCCATGTCGATAACAAACTGAATTGACTGCAACAAAGACATGGATGCCCGTGACAAGCACGGGCATGACGTTATTCTTTGCTTCGTCACTCCCGGAACCCAAACCTTCGTCATTGCCGGGCTTGACCCGGCAATCCACGTCTTTTTGTCGCGCCAAAACCTGAAAACAAGACGTGGATGCCCGTGACAAGCACGGGCATGACGGTGAAATCAGGATCAACCTCCTTCAAGCGATCCCCCTCACCGTCTTTGCGAGAATTGCGAGGAGCAAAGCGACGAAGCAAGACGAAGCAATCCAGAGAACATTCCCCGCCACTGGATTGCTTCCCGTGTCCCGCGTCGCTGATGCTCGCGGTCGCGGTCGCAATGACGGCAAGGCGCGACGCAGCCGGTTCCAATCAATCCTGATATACTTTAACATACGGTGAATAAACTTTCCCCGGAGCTTAAAATCCCGTGACCGTTTCCCATAAGAAGTTTCGCATCCTCTATCTGGTGACCGAAGACTGGTACTTTGTCTCGCACCGGCTCGGGCTGGCGCGCGCCGCCAGAGACGCCGGCGGCGAGGTCATCGTGGTTACCAGGGCCAAAGACTACAAGGACTTGATCGCAAAGGAAGGGTTCAAACACATTTCCTTCCTGTTGCCGCGAAGCCGGTTGTCCATCGTCTCGGAAATTAAATCAATCATCAATCTGGTCAAAATTTACCGTACGGAAAAACCTGATCTGGTGCATCACGTCGCCCTCAAGCCAAGTCTTTACGGCTCTGTCGCCGCCACCTTTGCGAACGTCCCGCTGGTGGTCAACGCCATGACCGGCCTCGGGTTCGCCTTTACCAAGGGACACTGGAAGCAATTTTTTCTTGAGCCTGTAGTGAAATTCATCGGGCGCATGTTCCTAAACCGCAAACGCGGACGCATCATCGTTCAGAATCCGGACGATGCCGAGACCCTCCAGAACGCAGGTTTCGGCAGGCCGGAGAACATGGTGATGATCAGGGGATCAGGCGTGTCCCTTTCCCAGTTCCATCCCCTTCCCGAACCCGACGGGTTCCCGACCGTGGCCATGGTTTCCCGCATGCTATGGAACAAGGGCGTGGGGGAACTGGTAGAGGCCACGCGCCTGTTAAAAAAACGCGGGGTCAAGGTCCGCGTTCTTCTTATCGGCATGCCGGACCCGGATAACCCTTCCTCCATATCCGCCCAACAATTGTGCCGTTGGCACGACGAAGGCCTGACTCAATGGCGGGGATTTCACGGCAACGTGAATGATATCTGGCGCCAAGCCCACATCGCGGCGCTTCCCTCCTACCGCGAGGGCTTGCCCAAGTCGCTCCTCGAAGCGGCGGCCTGCGCCAGACCCATCGTCGCCACCGATGTTCCCGGCTGCCGGGAGATCGTCCACGACGGAGTTAACGGATTCCTGATCCCGCCGCATAATGCCGAGGCGCTGGCCGAGGCCATGGAAAAACTGCTCAACAATTTTGAACTCAGAAAAAAAATGGGCGCCGCCAGCCGCGCCCTGGTGGAAGAACATTTTCACGAGGACATCGTTATTAGAAAGACGCTGAAAATCTACGAGGAGCTTTTAGGAATCACATTCTCCTGAAGCCATGATTGAAACATCAACACATTCCAGAGGACATGATGGCGATTTCGTCCGGCTGAAAGATGCTCATCCCACCAGCGCCGCACCAGTGCGGCATCAAAAAAACCTCCGTCGCGAAGCGCCTCGACAGACAGCAATGAATCGGCCCACTCCCGCAAGGGGCCGCGCAACCACGCATCCAGGGGAACGGCGAAACCCGACTTGGGCTTTCCCTCAAACAGGGATGCCGGCAGACGGCGATACAATACCCGGCGCAGGAGGCTCTTTGATCCCCCGCCGTTAATTCTTAGCGACTCCGGCAGACTCCAGGCGAATGAGACCACTTCATGGTCCAGCAGAGGAACCCGCGTCTCCAGCCCCACCGACATGCTTGCCCTGTCAACCTTGGCAAGAATGTCGTCGGGCAGATAGGTAACGGCGTCAAGGTATTGCATCCGCTCCGCCAAACTATGAAGCTCACGGGGAGGACACGGCATCGGCGGCTCGCTTCCGCCGATGACTGCTCCTTCGGTTTGAACGCCGTGGCCGGTCAGCAGGCGATAGGCGTCATCGGCGCCGTCCGACCGCAACACCGCCGCCAACTTGTGCATTTTCTCGCCCGACCGGCGCAGGGACATGACCGCGCCGAGGCGGTCCCAGACACAAGGCGCAATCGCCTCGATTGCCGCCGAGGCCGGACGGCGAATAAAGGCCGGGATGCTTTGTTGCAGCGGCCAATAGCGTTGCGCCCAGAGATAACGGTTATAACCGGCAAACATCTCGTCGCCGCCGTCGCCGGACAGGGCGACGCTCACCTGCCTGCGGGTGAAGCGGGAAATCAACAGCATGGGGATTTGCGAGGAGTCGGCAAAAGGCTCGTCGTAGCATCGCGGCATATCGGCAATACAGTCCAATGCCTCGCGGGAGGTAACGGTGATGGCGGAATGATCACATCCCAAATGCCGGGCCACCTCGGCGGCGTCTGCGGACTCATCATAATCCGACTCTTCAAAACCGACGGTGAAGCTCTTGACCGGAGGCTCCATCAAGGACGCCACCAGCGATGAATCAATGCCGCCGGACAAGAAAACCCCCAGCGGCACGTCGGAAACCAGATGGCGACGCACCGCCCGGCGAAGCAGCCGCTCCAGTTCATCGGCGGCTTCTTCCGGTTCCATGACAAGCCGCCGCCGGCAGGCAATTTCGGCCATGTCCCAGTAGCGGGTGATTTCCGGCTCGGCGCCCGGACGAAGCGCCAGCATGGTTCCCGGCTCCAGCTTGGCGGCATTCCGCCGGATGCACAGCGGCGCCGGCACATAAGACAGCCGCGCATAGGCGGCCAAGGCATTGCGGTTTATCTCCGAACGCCAACCGGGATGAACTGCCGGCGCCTTAAGCTCGGAGCCGAACAGGAACAGGCCTTCCGCCTCGGCGAAGAACAACGGCTTGATGCCCATGCGGTCGCGGGCCAGAGTGAGAGTCTTCTCCTCGCGGTCCCACAAGGCGAAGGCGAACATGCCGTTGAGATATCCCAATGCCTCGGCCACCCCATGACGGGCGCAGGCATAAAGCACAACCTCGGCATCCGATGAGCCGCGAAAGCGCACCCCGCGCCGCTCAAGATCGGCGCGGACATCATCAACGTCGTAAATCTCGCCGTTGTAGACCAAAATATAACGGCCATCCTCCGTGGCCATGGGCTGACGACCGGCTTCCGACAAGTCGCGCACCGACAGACGGCTATGGGCCAAAGCCACTCCGTTAATGGCGTCGGTCCAGATCCCGGAGCCGTCCGGTCCACGATGTTTCAGGGCTTTAGCCATTCCCTCAGCCAGGGCGTTAAGACGCTCGGCGGAGGTTTCGGCGCGCAAATCAATAAAGCCGGCGATACCGCACATTTTACAAAGGCTCCCCTCGGTCGGCATACGCCGATGCCGAATACCGTTGCAATCGGGCGAACAACTTATTGAAAACAGCGGCGGGTAAAAGCCGGTGTGCTTCCAGCAATGCCATCAGCTTCCACGGCGAATAGGGGCCGGGCCGCCTGCTCCATTCCCTTCTGATCCTGCCAAGGGCGGCGCGACTGTACAAACCCGGATGACGCTGTTGGATGTCGAGCCAAAGCTGGGCATGCAGGCGCGTCGAGACGGCCTGCAACATGCCGACGGCGCTGACCCTGTAAATAAACAGAGGCTCCGGCACCACCGCCCCGTAAAAGCCTCCGGCGCCGAGTCTGATATTGAACTCCCAGTCCTCGTAGCCCTTGTCCATGGTCTCGTCATAGCCGCCGACGCCGCTCCACGCCTCGCGGCGCAAGAGCATGCAATAGGGAAGCTGGTTAAGAAAAAGCTGAACGAAGAAATTATAATCCTTGGCCAGTACGCCTTGTTTGTCGCCGGTCATGCGCAGATAGGTGAAAGCAAACGCCGCTTGCGGATCGGCGTCGAGCGCCGCCACGGTCTTTTCCAGGAATTCGGGTTCAAGCCGGTCGTCACAGTCAAGCGGCAGCAACAGATCAGCCTTCGTTGCCGTCATGCCGACGTTGCGCGCCGCCGGCAACCCCTTGTTCTCCTGACGCACCAGACGAACGCCGTCCATATCTTCAAGCGCCCGCAGAGTCCCGGCGTCATCGGAGCCGTCATCGACAACGACAACCTCGAAATCCGACCAAGTCTGCGCCTTCAGGGATTGGAGCGCGCCTTGCAGGTAAGCGCCGCCGTTGTAACAGGGGATGACTACGCCGACCCGCGCCATCTCAGACGCGCTCCCCATGTCTTAGCGATTCAAAAACACGCCGGTGACGCTCCAGCCAATGAGAGAGGTCAAAACGCTCCACGGCGCGGGCGCGGGCGGCGGCGGCAAAAGCCCGGCGGTTCTTTACAATTTGCGCCATGCCTTCGGCCACCGCATCCGGCGACGGCAGCAACTGTTCGTCCCAGCATTCCCCGGTGTCAATGGCGACGCCCCCCGCCTCGCCGACCAGTTCGGGAACGCCGCCGCTGTTCGCATAAAGCACCGGCAGACCGGAAGCCATGGCCTCGATAACCGTCGAAGGACAGGCATCCTGATGATTGGTCATGATGTAGGCGTCGGCGGCGGAAAACAAGGCAGGAGCCTGTTGCTGGGCATAGGGGCCACGGAACTCGACAAAATCGCCGATGCCCAGATTGCCGATCACGTTCATGGCGCTTTGCCTTGCCGGATCATCAATGGCGCCGGCGATGATGAGTCTGGCATTTAACCCCTGTATGCGCGCTACCGACAAACCGCGCACGCTTGCTTCCATGCGATAGGCCTGATGGGCCTGCACCTTGCCGGCCAGCAGGAAATAAAAGGGATCGCCTTCTCTGCGCTTTATTTTCTTAACCGGAGTAAACCGCGTGGTATCGACGGCGTTATACAAAACCTCTCCGGCTCCGGCGCGCGCCCCCAGGAACCTTTCGGCGGCGCGGCGGCAAAACTCGCTCTGGTGAAAGACATAATCGGCGAGGTGATATTGCTCGCCCATCCGCTTGTTCTCGGCTTCCCAATCTCCGGCGAACCATGCCGGATAAAACACGCCGTTCTGATTGCTGACGATAGGGATGCCCCTGGCCTTGAGACGAGCGAGTGAATCCGCAGGAAGATAAGGGGCGTTGCTTAATACATAAACAAGATTGTAGGACCACAAGCGCTCAGGAAAGGCCTCGTTCAGTTTTTTTATCTTGACCTTGGGGCCGCCCAGATCGCCGCCCCTGGCGCCGCCGTAATAGAGGCGCGGCTCGCCGCCGCCGCCCGAAGTGAAGGCGCTCAGACGTTCGTGAAGGCCGAGCGCCCTTCTGTAGGCAGCGCGTATAAGACCCTTGGCAAAAGGATCGCGAAGACCCTTGCCGCTCATATCAAAGTCTCCAATCGTAATTTCAGCGCCTTGGTCATGATCTCCAAATTGAAATGATCATCGACCGCCTGACGGGCATAGCGACCCATTTCATCTACCCGCTTGGGATTGCCCAACAATTCTTCGACCGCCTTTTGCAACCCTTCCACCGAACCGGGCGGCGTCAGCAGACAGGTTTTGCCGTCGGCCATTATCTCGCGGCTCCACAGGCCGGCAATGTCGGAAAGAATCACCGCCTTGCCGCAGGCCATAGCCTGGATACAGGCGCTTTGGCCGGACGGCTGCACCGTTTGGCGGATGGGAAGAACGACAAAGCGGGCGCCTCGAAAAAGGTCTCGCACCTTTTCGTCGCTCAACAGTTGCCGCTTCCAGTCACCGGCGATGACCTCCAGCGAACCGGCGGAAGGCGGCACCGGCAGGCCGGTCACCACCTTCAACGGCGGATATTCCGGATGCCAGGCGGAGGCCAGCGTCGCGTAATCGCGGCTCCAGTCGTTGCCGATGCTGAGCACATAATCGCCGTCGCTTTTATTCACCTCGGCGGCTGTCCAGAATTGCGCATCGACGCCGAAAGGCAGGCGCTTGATATCAATCCCAGACCCCAGTCGCCGGCCGAGATAATCTTCCTCGGCTTGGGCGAGGGGGGCCAAGGCCACATGGCGCATCAGCCGCTTGCAGACGGCTCTTTTCAACAGCGGAGCATTCAGCTCCAGCACCCCCATGGGAATGAACAGAACCCGCGCCCTGAGGCATCCCCACGCCCGCAGAAACGCCATCGTCATTCCCTGGGAATTAGTGGTGGCGACGATGACGTCATAAGCGTTGAGCCGCGACAAGACATCCGCCTGCGCGTACTTGGCGATGGACGGAGCGCTCAGGCCGGTCAGTCTGTGGATCAACCCGGTTATTCTCCGTCCCGTCCGCCACGAAGACGGGGCAGCCCCGAAATCATCTTCCTCGACCAGCTCCACGGGAACCCCCGCCTCCTTCAGTCCGGTAAATCCGTAGAAGAATTCACGCGGGCCGGAACCGCCGTCGTTCAATCTGGCTCGCCGCCCTCCCTTGAACAGGAAGGCGATACGCGCACGCTCTTTTTCTTTGACGTTGTTCAGAGCAACTCCTTATAGACCTTCTCGTAAAGTTGAAGCGCGACTTTGCTCCAGTCATGACGTTCAGCCACGGCGCGTCCCGCCGTCCGCCACGACGACGCCAAGGCCGAATCCGACAGCAGCGCCGCGCCGCGCCCGACTATGGCGTCCACATCGCCGACATCGACCAAGGCTCCGTTCACGCCGTCGCTGATGACATCCTCCGCCATGCCGACGCGGGCAGACACCAGCGGAACGCCGCAAGCCATGCTTTCCAGCAGCGCCTGCGGCCCGCCTTCCTCCCGCGAGGTTACCAGATAGAGGTCAAGGGCATGATAGCCGGCGACGATCTCATGATAATCGTCATAAAAAACATGGCGGTAGGGAATGCCGTGTTTTTCGAGGCCGTGCTTGACATAACCCCGCGCCGGCCCCGTCAGAACAACGAAAACCGGGAAGTCACGGGCC
>MIAA01000050.1:545-49602 GCA_001830425.1 Rhodospirillales bacterium RIFCSPLOWO2_02_FULL_58_16 | reverse complement strand
GCAGACGGCGCCGTCCGGCACGCCCAGCCGCGTCCGCATTGCGCGCCTTTGTTCCTCGCCGGGCGGATAAAACAAGGACGTATCCACCCCCAGCGGCACGCGGACCAGTTTTTCCCTGGGGACGCCCCATTGCAATAAGCGCCGCTCAACGAGCGAGGCCGCCGTCACCACCCGCTCCAGCCGCCCCAGGTTAGAGAGGAAATAGTCAATGTTTTGCGACATTTCCGGGCCGTCCTCATGCTTGCCGTGAAAAAAGGTAACGACGGCCCTGTTGGAGGGCGACAAGGATTCGGCCCACAGTCGCCAGAAAAACTGCGAGCCGAAATGAACGATGCGGTCAAAGAGTTTATAAGGGCGATGAGTCAACCCGATGGTTCCGGGATGAACGGCTTCTATGCCGTCCGCATAACCTTTGCCGATGAAATGAATGGTCCAATTGGCGCCTTCGGTGACGAACATAACCGGAGGAGCGCCGCAACGATAAACGCCCAGATCATGCATTGCGCCGTAGCCGACGCCGATCCCTTTTCGTAAAGCGCCCGCCGCCATGGTTCTTAACGGCGGCATTAAGAGAGAACTTTCATGGAGTGTATACTTGCCCTGAAAAAAGATGTAGCAAACTAAGATGCCGATAACAGAAAAGAAGCCATGCGCCTTGATCTTCGGCGTTTCCGGTCAGGACGGCGCGTATCTTTGCCGATTGCTTCTTGATAAAGGTTATCAGGTCCATGGGACATCCCGCGACGCCGAAACAACGTCTTTTGTTAATCTCGAAACATTGGGAGTTCGTCACCGGGTAACTATCCATTCAGCGACGCCCGCCGATATTCAAAGCGTAGAAAAAGCCATCGAACTAACGTCCCCGACGGAAATTTATAACCTGCTCGGCCCCAGTTCGGTCGCCATGTCATTTGAAAAACCGAAAGAGACTATCGAGGTCATTACTCTAGGCTCACTCAATATACTCAAGGCGATTCTCGCCGCCGACGTTTCCATCCGCTATTATAATGCCGCCACTTCGGAATGCTTCGGCGATACGGGCGATTCCCCGGCTGATGAACAGACGCCGTTCAATCCGCAAAGCCCTTATGCCGCAGCCAAGGCCGAAGCCTTTTACAAAACCGCGAAATACCGTGAAGACTTCGGTCTGTTTGCCTGTTCGGGAATATTTTTCAATCACGAATCACCCCTGCGCCCGGAACTCTTTGTCACCGGAAAGATCATCAGGGGAGCCGCTCGCATCGCCGCCGAAGGCTCCGGTGTTTTGCATCTTGGAAACCTGGATATCCGCAGAGACTGGGGCTGGGCGCCGGAATACGTCGATGCCATGTGGCGAATGCTGCAACAGAACCGGCCCGGCGACTTCGTTATCGCCACCGGCAAAAGTCATTCGCTGAAAGACCTCGCCGCCGCCGCTTTCTCTCATTTCAATCTTGATTGGCGCGATCATGTAAAAAGCGATCCGTCACTGTTCCGCCCCACCGACATAATCACCAGCGCCGGCGATCCGTCCAAGGCTCTCCGAATATTGAAATGGCGCGCCGAGACGCAGATGAAAGACGTTGTCCGCCTGATGGCCGAAGCGGAAAGCGGCAGTCACGCCGGTCGGCAATAAGCCCACATTTCACCCCATAGGGTCTGCCTATCGACAATGATCAAGCCGGCGTCCTTCATCTCCGCCTCGAATTCATCGACGGTGTGCTCGATATGATGAGTCGGGTCGGAAAAATAATTGACCCCCAACTCCTTCCTCAACGGCAAATGCCAGTGGCGCTCGAATAAAGGCACGCGGATCAGAACCCGCTTGGGCGTGTTGCGGCGCAGCAGATCGGCAAGCAGTTCCTTACGGTCCTCCATATGCTCCAATACATTGGACAAGACGATCACATCCCAATGTTCGTCCGCCAGATCCCGAACGCCATCGCTATGGATGAATGTCAGATTGACCGGCGTCTCCTCGCCACGCGCTCTTTCAAGCACCGCCTTATCCAGATCAACGGCGGTGACCAGGACGCCTTCGACGCGATTGGCGATAGAACGCGCCACGGCGCCGATGCCGCAGCCGACATCCAGAACCCGGCTCCCCGCCGGGATGTTATCGACAAAAAAATCATGATAGCCGGTCAACCTGTGCTTGGGGTTGGCGCCATTGCCATAAGCGGTGGCCCGTTCATTAATGAACAGGTCCAGATCGTCCCACAAAGCGAACAGACGCCTCAATCCGCTCTCAGGCGAACCGATTCGCGATTCAATCAGCAACAACCCGACGATCAGGCCGCGCCGCATCCTGAAAGGAATCAACGAAAACGGTTCGGCTATTATCCGGGCCAGGGCCTTGCAAAACTTTCTCACGGCGCTGATTCCAATCCGGTATAAACGCCTCCATTGTAGATTTGCTCATAGGCGTACGGCCCCAATATTTTCCGAGGCTCCGTCGCAAAGACGACGCGGCGCTTCTCCTCCAGGGCGGAAGGAGAAAACGGCCCACTCGGCAACAACCCGGATTCAGCGATGAACGTTGCCACATCATGAGCGACCAGACTGTGAGCCAATGGGTTCCAATGTCCGTCACAAGCAAACGAAAAGCCGGGATAGGGCAAAGCAAAGGAATTACGATATCTGATGAATGAGGGTAGCAGGTCAAAAGCCGGCAATCCAAGCCTCTTGGTGATTTCCATCAATCGCCGGGTCGGGTGGCGAGGATCGAAGTCATCGGTCACGGCGCTTCCCGCGCCGTATCTGATCTCGCTTTTCCAGTCGGTCCCGGAAGCGAAATGTTCGGGAATAATAACCACCGCCAGCCGCGCTCCATCGGCTTCGACCTCGGTCTTCAGGTCGCGGATAAGCGACTCGGTGATGACCCATGCTTCCCTGAATTCCGGCGGCTCGTTGACCAGATATTGGCGCCACCGGCCCGGCACATGGCCCCGCGCCTGATTGAACAGGCCGTAGACGATCAGTTTCAGATCATGCATCGCCTGATAAAGAACCAACCGTGGCCGCAGGAAGTCCTTGAGAGCGCCGATCACATCGCCGGGCTGGTCGGTCGTTTGCGGCTTGGCCGCCGGCGGCGCCTCCGCCACAACTTTACCGGCTTCCAAGGCGGCGCAATAACTGCGCCCTTGATCCAGGCGGCAGCTATTTCCGGTCAAGTCATTGCCTATGTAAAAAAACAAAAGCGTCAGGTCCGGCTTATAGGGTTTGATCAACGTGCGATATGCCTGTAATTGGTTGAGAGTCGAATAACCGCTTATCCCGGCATTAAGCGCCTCCACGCCGAGAAGATCGCCGATAATATTGACGGCAAGCAACCTGTCCGGCGTCTGCAAGGCGGCAGCGAAAGAATCGCCGAGAACCGCCACCCGCCTTCCCGTCTTTTCGAGCCGCCATTCATTCCCCCTGAACCCCTGTGAATTAACGCGGATAGAGGCGTTATCAAAACAGCCGCCGACATTACGCAAGGACTCGCCTGCCTCCATGACATACAGGCCTTGCGCCACGGACCTGTGATTTATTGTCGAGCGATCAGGCGTCACATTCTGATAAAGCCGAAGATAATTATTTGGCGCGATCCTGAGAGCCGCCTCGAACCCCAGCAAAGACAGAACTACGGAGACCAGGACAAGAACCGCGTTTCTCATTCCGCAGCCTTCTTTTGCGGCATTGCGGCCAGAAACAGAGTCAGCATGACAATCCCCGTGGCGATCCACCAGTTCTGCCAGATGCCGAAACTGAGTTGTCCGAGAACCATGTAGACGATAAAGCCGGCCATCAGGCAGGCCGTCCCCGGCCAATCCCGCGCCATACGATGCAATTGAAAAGGCACACTCGCCGTCAGGACCGCCATCGCCGCAGCGCCGACGACGCCCAACTCCAGCCATATCTGAAGAAAGGCGTTATGAGGATGCAAAGGCAAAATCTCGGCGTAGTTCTGTCCGAATATGTTTTCTCTGCCGCCGGGAATAAAGCGGGACGAATCCAGCCCCCATCCGATAAGCGGATGATCCATGATGCGCCCCCGGACAAATTCCCAGATCGCCCAGCGGTGCTGCCATGAACCCTTGTCGGAGCTGAACATTTGTCCGATTTCGTCCGAGGTGAATAACTGTATGAAGAATGGGAACGCCAGGGCGCCGACGGCAAGCGACGCCGCTACCGCAATCAATACCGGACGCTTGCCCGCCGACACGGCGGCAAAAACCAGTGAAGAGACCAACATGGCGGCAACCGGCGCCGACGACGTGCCGAAGGCCAGCACCGTAATAATCAACCCATACAACAAAACGCCGCTCAATAAATTTATCCGGCGTCCGGCGGCAAAGATCATCGGCCAAGCGCAGACGGACAGAATGGTGTTCCCCGGATTGATCCAGGCCATGTAGTCGTTGACGCCCTTGCCCTTGGATGCCTTAAGAAATTTTATGACAAACCCTTCGCTGAAATTTTCAACGCCGAGGATAATCAGAAACATCGCCGCGCTCCCGACCATAAAGGCCGTCACCCGCTTTTGGTCCCGCTCACCGAGCAGACGGGCGCCGACGGCAAGAACCCAAGCCGCCGCCGCCAGCAAAACAATCGACAGCCAGACGTTAACGGCCCTGCCCGGCTGAATGGTCCAGGCAACGGACGCCAGCGCCCACGCCGACAAGGGAGCGAACGCCCATAATATCCTCGGCGCCCCTGACGCCGCCAATTCATCCCGCACCCGCCGGTCAAACAACAGCGCGACCGCCGCCGTGCAGACCAAGGGCGTCATGCCCATCGGCGCGTAGACGGCAACAGGCGGCAACAAAAAAATCATTGCCGTAAAAATTCCGGCGACCAAATTCATCTCAGTTTCTCGTAAACTTTTTCGGCGATTAATCTATATCCCGCCGGCAAAGGATGAGTGTCCCCGTCTTTGGGGAAGACATCAACGCCGGACTCAACGGCATCACGCAAGACCGGCAGGGCGTCAATCATGGCGATTTTGTTTAACTCCATAAAAGAGAACAAGTCCTCTCTGATCCGTTCCTCCATGCGAACCGCTTTTGAAAACATTTCGCCGACCGGCTGACCCTGCTTCATAACGATGTGAGCAAAGGCAAGCTCCTTGCTCGGCAATATCAGGATCAGCAACCCGGTTCCCTCGGCCTCCAACGATTGCCGGAGGCTCAAGAGTATTTTCTTGGTCAACGCCACGCCTTCACGAATCCGGGGGTTGTCCAAATCCACGGCGAACAGATGCTCGGATGGATGCAGAATAGTTTTCAGGTATTTGCCGTCGATAACGATGGTGTGATCTGGAGCCTGCCGCGCCCAGTCCTTGAAGGCCATGAACTCAAGCTCTTTCAGCGTGGTAACCGGCGCCAATTCGGCACGGGCCGCCAGACGCGCCACGGCGCTGTAGCGGAGCAACAGACCGGCCCACCCCGATAAGGTTTCTCGGGCTTGCTTGGCCATACGCTTGCTTATCCACTCCTTCTTAAGCCGATTAAGTTCCCTAATTTTTTCCCCGACTTTGTATTCCTTATCGGAAGCCGCGTAAGTCGGGTCTCTGAAATCCGCATAGGCGTCAAGTCGGTAGACGACGTTCTCGGCGTCGATCATATCGTTACCCAAATACAATCCGATGACGACCAATTCAGGAGAGAGACTTTTTGACCGCTTGTTCAGGAACCAATACTGCGCCGGTCCATATCCCCCCATCCCCATGTTGTAGACATTCTTTCCGGTAAGCGCCGCCAACCGAGACGGCCATGACTGAGAGCGCTCCGCGTTGACGCCCCAGGTCCAGGAATCGCCGATGGCAACGATATCGGTCTGCTCGGGAACGCGAACGTTGCGAAACCCGTCGGCGTCATGTCCGTATGTATTCGCGGGTATCTTGTGGAGAAGATTCTCATCAGGGATTAATTTGGAAAGCTGTTCCCTCTCGACAAAGTAAGAAGCATTGCCGCTACCCCCTTCCCACAGCCGCAAGGCGATCTCGGCAATGGCGAGGCCGAAGCACACGCTGAAAATAACCAGTGATGTCCCGGTTGCAAGAAACCGCTTTAAACATGCGCGGCTTCTCTGAAAAGCGATAATCGCTCCCAGAAAGACCAAGAAGCCGCCGGCAACGATCCCGGCAATCTGCAAAGGCCCCCAACCGGCATATCCCCCCCAAAGATCGGCAGCGGTCGATGCGCCGGCAAGCCCCAGCCCGCAGGCAAACAAAAGGAGTGAAACAGCTTTCAATACGGCTCCGTTATCTCTCAACAACGCCCCATCGCCCGCTGTCCGTATCAAAGACACACACCTTGCCGAGGGTTATAAGGTGAAGTTCGGACATCAGCGGCTTAAGGCGGTTGGGGCATATCCGTTTACAGCCGTGAGCAATGGCGGCGGCCGGTTGTCCTCTCGGCTTTCCTCCGTGGCGGAGCAAGGCCTGCAAGGCTTCCTGTTTGTATTTGTCCGGCGCCGTCCCCGTCTTCTGGGCGCCGTAGCGGCGGAAACCGCCCAGCGGAACATCGGCGGCGTAAAGAACCCCAAGTTTGAAGAATCTGGCCCAAAGCTCGAAATCCCCGGCGTAGCTCATGGAAGCATCCAGCGATCCGCCGGCCCGCTCCCACAAGGAGCGTCGCCAGAAGGTGGCCTCCTGCTGAATCCACCCCGTCGCCTGACGGCCCATGCCCGGCAGGTTGTCCCCCTTGAAGAAATCATCGCCGTTAAACGGCCCGCGCGGCGCACAGCGCACCGCCCGGCCCTTCTCGTCCCAGACCAGCGGATACATCGAGGTCAACCACTCCACTTCGGGGAGTTGCCGGAAAATCTCCGCCGCCACCGACAAGGTCCAAGGAGTGTATTTGTCATCGGAGTTCAACCAGCCCATGATCTCGCCGGTGGATTTTGCGAAGCCCTTGTTAAGGGCGTCGTACTGGCCGCCGTCCGGCTCGCTGACCCACCACGCCAGACGGTCTTCATATTTTTTAATAATGTCGAGAGTTTCATCATCGGAGCCGCCGTCGATCACGATGTACTCCAGGTCAAGACAGCCCTGGCCCACCACCGAGACGATGGTCTCTTCGATAAAGCGCCCTTGATTGAAGGAAGGCGTAACGATGGAAATCATCACCTGCTTTCCAGAATTTCCCTGAACCAGTCCAGATAGGCTTGCGCCTGCGTCTCCGCCCGGTAGGCGCTCACGGCCAGCCGTTCGGCGTTGGCGCCGAGCTTCCGGCACAAATCCCCGTCGGTCAAGAGCCGAACCGTCGCCGAGGCCATGGCTTCTTCGTCGCCGGGGCTGACCAGCATCCCCGTGTCCTTGCCGACGCGCTCGGGTACGGCGCCGACCGACGTCGCCACTACCGGCGTTCCGCAAGCCATGGCCTCGGCAATAGTCAACGAGAATGTCTCGACCCGCGCCGCGTGCAGGTACACATCGGCGGCCCGGTAGTAGGCGGCAACCTTCGCCGGATCACGTTGGAACGGAACGAAGCACAATCGAACGTCGCCGATCTTTTCTTCGGGGCCGTTATCGCCAAGGGCAATTAGGACCACTTCCTGACCGCCAAGTTTGTTGGCAACCCGCTCAATGGCGCCGCGCAATGTATTGTAGTCCTTCCACTCATTTTCGCGGATGGTGTTGGCGGCAAACAGAAGAACCTTGGCGTCGTCGGCGATGCCGAGGGAGCGGCGAACGCCGCCGCCGTCCGCCGCCTGAAAAAAACAATCATCAATGCCGTTGCCGATCACCCGTCTTTCAACAATCCCCGGCATCATCATGGACTGTTCCACCCGCTCCATCAGCCAGTTGGAAGGAGCGGCGACGTAAAGGCGGCTGCCGGTGTAAATATCCTGCTTGCGCCGCCAATTGTATGCGGTGGAGTCGCTCTTGACCGCCGGATAAATGCCAAGATCGGGACACGCGCCGCAGCCCGTCTTCCACCGCGTACAATCAAAGGAATGGGCGCAGTGGCCGCTTAACATCCAGCTATCGTGCAGGGTCAGAACCACCGGCAACGCCCTGGAAAGAACGGGCAAGGCGCAAAGGTCGAAGTAGTTGCCGTGAAGATTATGGCATTGGAGGATATCGGAACGCTCGGCAAGCGTCCTCGTGGACGGGAAATCAAAATCCTCGATTCCCCGCGACCGATTGCCTCTTGCTCCCGGTCTGGCCGCGTCACGCAACACCTGCCCAAGCAATCCGCAGCCCGGCAATCTTAATGATCCGATCGCCGTAGAGGCTTTCAAAAATGCGCCGGTTTCGGGGATGGCGAAAACATCCGGGTCATCGCCGAGCTTTTTCTTGACCGCAAGCCGCGCCCGGTTTCCGGCTTGGCGATAGCTTGCGTGCAAACGCGACGCCACCATCTCGGCGCCGCCGCCGACATCGAATGTGTTTACCTGAAGGATGCGCACTACAGGCCCAGAATGCTTTTTATGCAGCGGGGAGCGACGGCGGCCTCGCTCAACCGCGCCCGCGCATCGGCAAAAGTTCGCCGACGCATGTCGTCCAGTTCGGACGGGTCAAGTAATCGGGACGCCGATCCAATCAAAGCAACCGTGTCCAATTCAGCGGCGAGAAAACCGGTTTCGCCGGAGACAATGATCTCCCGGTTGCCTCCCACATCGAAAGCGACCATGGGAAGTCCGCACAGCGCCGCCTCCAGCAAAGCCATGCTGTAATTTTCCACCAGACTCAGACAAATGCCGAAAGAACAAGCCTTTATCCATGACAAATTTTCTTCACCGCTTACATTGCCGGGCATGAACCATCGAGCCTTGGGAGATACGGCGTGAAGGCGCTCGCCAAGCTCCGGCGGCACGGCGCCGGAAATATAAAAACCGACAGGCCCCCCGGCGGCCCCGCACAGGCCCTTGACGACATCGCACAGCATCAGCGCACCCTTGAACTTATTGCCCCCGGCCGGGATGTAGATAAGGGGAGCGTCCGCTTCCAGGCCCATATCCCGACGCGGGTCCGCCATCTCAACGCCGTCAAGGAAATCATCCTCAACAAGGTTCGGCGCAACCTCCACCGGGCCATTAAAGCGATGCGACGCCGAAAAAACTTCCTTCATGTAAGCGGAGGGGCAGATCACCTTGTCGATGGTTTTAAGAACACGATCCTCCAGCCGCATGGCTATGCGCGCGTCCCGCTCGGAATGGGGGCCAATCAACGGCAAGTCGAGAAAGCGCATGGGATTGTGATGGGCGATCAGCACCCAGCGGCATCCCTTGATGGGGCGGATGAAGAGGCCGGGCGCTCCATGATCGGGAAGGATAATAACATCGGGCCGAAATTGGGATAGATCACCGTTAAGCCGAAAAGCTCCCCATGCCCGCAACAGGATGTCGGCGAACTGGTAGGCGGCTTTTTCCCGGTCGAGAAAACGGAACAGCAGACTGTTGGCCCGACGGATGAGGCGCACCATCCATTGCGGGCTTCTGCGCCTGACTACATCCTTGGCGTCTCCCCCTTGATCAAAGCAGGCAAACGCCTTGACCTCATACCCGTTCTTTTTGAGTACGCGGGAAAGATGGTAATGAGAACTGGCGATGCCGCCGCCCCAGGAAGGCGGAACCATGTCCGAAACAATGGCGATGCGTTTGCTCACCGGGTCCTAAGACGCCTTGTCAAGGCTCGGCGCTGCTCGCCGGTGGCGTAATGATGATCGGCCCTTAACGGACTGTCCTCTTTGACAAAGGCGATGTCGGCCTGGGCCAACGCGCCGTCCAGGGGCCGGTGAGACAATCCGAAAATGTCGTAAACAACAAACCCCCTGGATTTCATATGCGCGATCACGTCATAAAAGATCGGAGCGCCGGCGAAGAACGACAGGAAAGATGCTTCGAGAATAAGCAGCTCGGTATTTTTCAATGTCTCCCCGGCGCCGTAAAGAACATCCAGTTCACTGCCCTGCACATCCACCTTGAGCAGGTAGGGAGACAACGCTCCCGCGTTCTTGACCAGATCATCAAGCGGCGCCGTCGAAACGGAGCGCGGAACGCCGTTGACATCGGAATCCTCATCCTCGCGATAAAATGATGACCCCACCAGATCAGGATGGACATTGAGCGTCATTTCCCCCGACCGGGAAGCGGCGGCGATGAGGATATGCCGGGAGCGGGACAGCTTCGAACACACCTTATCCAGATAAGGCGTGTATTCCTTCAGCGGCTCGATCAACAGATAACCGGCGTTGGGGAATATCCTGGAGCATATCTCGGTAAATCGCCCGTGAGCGGCGCCGACATCAATCACCTCCGCCGGATTCACTCCCATCTTCTTGGCATGTCTGAGTACGCCGGCAAAGGAGGAGCGTCCGTCTTTCCGATGCAGTTCGTAACCATGAGAGCCGATCATTTTCAACAGCAGGGATTTTACCATTCAGACTCTCCCCGGAAAAAACATCGCATAAACGGAGCGCGCCAAGGCCGTTGCGGAGCGGGAGCGAACCGCCGCCTCCAGCATACGCCGAACCGCCGTCCTGCGTCTTGCTCCATCCAAATCCTTCAAACGACGAGCCAGCCGCGAGGCGGCGTCCTTCCATACGGATGGAGCGGAAAAACGACCGGCCCGCTTCAAACAGCCGTGAAGGGCGGCATCTACGGCGCCCGGTTGCCGGGGGAAATCATATCCGGTCATCAGCCAACGCAACCCCGCCAACTCATCTTCCGGCACATTATCAAATGCCCGCTTCAGGGCGCGAATGCTGACGACACGCGCCGCCTCGGCCTGCTCCTTGGCGCGAAGGGAGGTAATAGACTGCCGGTGCGCGCAAAAGCGAAGCAGAGGCTTTGGCTCGTAAACAAACTCAAGGCCGCGAGTCAGGCACCTGTCCCAAAGATCATAATCCTGGGCATAGCGGAATCCTTCGTCGTAGCCGCCCGCATCAATTATGGCTTGGCGGCGGAACATCGCCGCCGAATGAGCGCCGAAGGCATTGTCAAAGAGAACCCGCCAGCGAACCAGCGGCCAATCCGGTTCCCGCCGTTCTTTTTCCCCGCCCGTCGCTTCATCGGCGATCAGGCAGCGGCAGAAACAGATGGAGGCCCCGCTCCGGGCCAGGGCCTCGACCTGGGCCTCCAGACGACCGGGCAGGGACTGGTCATCTACATCCATGCGGGCGATAAATTCACCCCTGGCCATTTTTAGGCCGATGTTGAGGGACGCCGTCAGGCCCAGATTATCGGCGTTGCGACGGGTAATGATGCGCGGGTCGGTCAGGGAAGCAAGCATCTCCGCCGTCTTGTCGCCGGAACCGTCGTCGATGATGATGAACTCGAAACTCGGTCCCGTCTGCGCAAGAACGCCGGCGACGGCGTCGGCCAGGAAAGCCTCCCCGTTATGAACGGCCATCAGCACGCTGACGGTCGGCGCCGTCACTTCAACCGCCCCTCCTTCCGGTCCAGGATCATCGAGAAAAACAGCTCCGCTTCTTCCTGACTGCCGTCGCCGTCATGTCCTACCGACGGATGTACGCGAAGGCCGTACCAGCCCTTGCGGCGATTGTAGATTTCCAGCAGGCGAAAGGCATGGTCGGCAAAAGGATTAACGTGATCGTATTGATTCTGGATCAGGAACATGGGAGGCAGGGTTTCACTATTCCCGGCGATTTCCAGCAAGTCCGGCATGTTATCGCCGCGCAGATAGGCATAGGGGTTATCGGCGACATCGCCGCCGTAATCGTCAATCTTGGCATTAAGATCAACCTGCGGATACAAGACGTAAATGCCGTCGCAGCCGTAGCGTATGCCGTGGTAAAGAGCGCCGAATCCGCCCATCGAGCCGCCCGTGCAGAACCACGGCAGCCCCGGCGACTTGTCGCGAAAACCGGCAATCAATTCCTGAATCATTTCAGCGACGAAGCCGTCGCCTTTTTCACCCCAGAACCAGCTTCCCTGACGTTTCCAGCCGAAAGTATCCCAGGGAGCCAGCACGTCAAAATGTTCCCACGATTTCATTATCCCCAAATGCCGAAAGGCGTTATGGCCATGGAAGCGCACGACCAGCCCCCGACTTTTGCCCTTGGCCGGCAAAAATACATGACGCAGGAACTTGCCGTCTTTCTCGAAAACCAGCGGATAGGCGGCGTCTACATGCGAAGCGTCAAACATCATCGGCGTAGAGCGGATTCTGATTTTCTCCCGCTCGTGGACGGCATCCACATCGGTAGCAAACAGGCCTTCCTTTTTAACGCGGGCCAGCGGCAAAATATCCTTGCCGGTAAGCAAAAAGCGCACCAAGGCCTGACGGAGTCCCTCTTTCAGGCCATTGTCACGCACCAGTTCGGCGACGCGCCCGGCATATCTGAAATATTTATAATCCATCAGTTCTTGACCCCGACCACGTTGCCTATGCAAAGCACGTCCATGTCGGTCTTCATGAACGTCTTTACCGCATCCGCCTCGGTTTCAACGATAGGTTCATTATTATCGTTGAAGCTGGTGTTGAGCAGTATGGGAACGCCGGTCAGCTTATCAAAACGGCTGATGAGTTTGTGTAAATCCGGGTTGCGCTCCTCATCTACGGTCTGCACCCGCGCCGTTTTATCGACATGAATAGCGGCGGCGGCGTCATCAACAGCCTTGTCCTTGGCCTTAACGGTGAAGGTCATGAACGACAGGTCGGCGACGCCTTCGGGAAAATCGAAATAATCTTCGGCTTTCTCGGCCAATACCGCCGGGGCGAAGGGGCGGAACCATTCCCGGTGCTTGACCCTTTGATTAATGATGTCCTTCATTTCGGCCTTCCCGGGATCGGCCAAAATACTGCGATGACCCAATGCCCTGGCCCCCATCTCGGAACGTCCCTGAACCCAGCCGATGATCTTTCCCTCGCTGAGAGCCTCTGCGGCGTAACCATGAATATCGTCGACGACGAAAGGCCTGATCCCGGCTTTTTTCATCGCCTTGGCGGCGGCCTTGTCGGAACAGGTTCCGCCGAAAAATACCGTATCCAGTTCAAAGAACCGGGGAACCTTGATCTCGGCATGTACATAATAAAGGGCCGCGCCCAACCCGATCCCCCTGTCGGACGCCATGGGCAGGGCGTAGATGCCCTTGAAGGCGCCGCTTTCAAGAAGGCGACCGTTCAGCGATGAGTTCATCATCACCCCCCCCGACACGACCAGAGCATCGTGGCCGGTTTTACTTTTGCCGTTAAGGCAAACTTCGCCGATTACATGCTCCAGCATCTTCTGCACGCTTGCCGCCAGATTGTTGTGATCCTTGGTCAACGGTTCGGGCGTTATGCGCCTGGGTCCGTAATCATCAAGGAAGCGGTTGGTGAGAATTTGGGTGTTGAGGTAGCCGCCTTCAACGGCGAGAGTGGAACTCTGACTCTTGAGCCGGTCGGAAAGAATAATGTTTCCATCGGCAGTCACCCGGATTTCATTCATATAGTCGTCAAACACCGTCGGCTCCCCATAGGGGGCCAGCCCCTGGGTCTTGCCCTCCGCCCCGTAGCCGCCGAGGCCGAGGTGATAGGTCGCCCGCAGGTATTCAAGGCCGATGCTGTCGGCGTCGCTGATCCTGGTCACCTCGCTTATATTCATGCCGTCGCCGGAGGCGATGACCCCGGAAGAGCCGTCGCCGAAACCGTCGATGGAAACAATCAGCGCCTTGTCATAAGCGGATGAGTAGAAGGCTCCGGCGGCATGGCAGAGATGATGATCAACCTCTACATGCCTGGCCTTGGGCAATTCATTTTTCAGCCATTCCTTGACCTGGAAGGGATCGGCATGGCCGTGAACCACCACGTCGATCTTTCGCGGATTGATGCCGAGGCTGTCGCAGACCACGCGAACCGGCGCCATGACCTCGGCTTCCCCGCGCACCACATGGTGTTTGCTCCTGGAGAACCGCTCGGCCTCGGCCATGGCGACGCGCTTGCCGCCGACGTCGATCAGACAGCAATTATAGTCATGCATATAGCCGCCGACGCCGAGAACGTACATTAATGACTTCCTTGCTTTATCGGAGTTGCTTCCGCCCATATCTCACCCCAGCGGACTTCCTGATGGATGATCGCAAGGCCGGCCTCGGCCATCTCTTCGGCGAAAGATTCCAACGTATATTCCGTTTCATGAGTAGGGTCTAATCGCCATTCCACGCCCAGTTCCTTCTTCAAGGGAACCCGCCAGTCACGCTCGAACAGAGGAACCCTGAGAAGAAAGCGTTCGGCGCCGGTAACGTCTGCAACGCGGCTGAGGAAGCGGATTCTTTCGGTCAAGTGCTCAAGCAGGTTGGACATGATCACCACGTCAAACCTCTCCCCCGGAAGGTTTTGCACGGCGTCTCCCACCAACCATAAAACGGGAGAGTCGGGAAAGCGACTCTTGGCGATATCAATTTTTCCACTATCTATTTCCAGGGCGGTAACGGAGCATCCGGCGCGCATCGCCACATCATGGGCCAAATTACCGGCGCCGCACCCTATCTCCAGAACACGCTCGGCCCGGTCAAGACGATCAACAAAAAAATCGTGGTAACGGGTAAGGCGGTGTTTAACATGCACCCCTTCTCCATAACGTTCGGCCAGCCGTCCGGCCAGATTGTACAAGACTCCATCAAGGCGGAACAGGAAACGCAAGCCTTCATCCGGCGCCATCTTCATTGTCCGTCGGTTGACCAGATCGGCGATCAGGGTCTGGAGTTGGGCGGCAGGCAGAGTCGAGAGGAAAAACCCGAGAAAGCCGCCGATAAGGCGTCTTAACCTTCGCATTGACCACAAAGCTCCCGCAACAAAGCCCACTCCTTTTCAACAATCATATTCAGTGAATAATTGGCGACGACATGGGCGCGGGCATTGCTTCCCAGCGCTCCGCATAACTCCGGATTCCCCAGGATAAAAGTGATGGCTTCCCGGATCGCCTGATGATCAATACCACTGAGCCAACCGGTGACTCCATGATTAATGACTTCGCGAATTCCCGGAGAATCGCCGCCGATGACGGGAAGCCCACAGGCCATGGCCTCGATCAGCGCCTTGGGATGACCCTCCCAATGCGATGGCAGAATGAATACCTTGGCGCGTGACATAAGTTCGGGAATGTCCTTACCCGCCATCCGCTGAACCCAACAAAGGCGATTCCCTTGGTCAGTTTGGGCTTGCTCGACCGGTCCCCGCAGAGGTCCATCACCGACAATGGCGACGGTCGCCTTCATAGGCGCCACCGCCTTCAGCAGCTCCTCGATATTCTTCTGTTCGGCCAAGCGACCGATGAACAGGACATCTATATCTTTTTTTGCATCCCGGTCGGGGCGAAACAGGTCCGTGTCTACATAGTTGGGGATCACGGTCGTTTTAGACCCGGCTTGCGGCAAACGACGCGCCACGTCATCGGCCATGGCTTGGGTCGTAACCACCACGCGCCGGGCGGCGGCGAAAAGGCTGACCTCCATGGCCAGGGCGGTATTGACGCCGGCCTTGCCGGCAAGGGAATCCGACAGTAAATAGCCGCACCGCACAATCAACGGCTTGCCCCACAGGCGGGCGGCGCGAAGGGCCGTAAGCCCCCCGTTGATCTGATTGGTCTTCAGCACATTAGATCGGCGCAGCCATGATCCATGCAGCCAGGGAATCAGGCGCTCATACCAGGAAGCGGGAAGTCGCCACCGGTTGCACATGATCTTTAGTCCCGGCAAATGGTCGGCGTAAGAAAGTTCAGAAGGTCCGCCGTAACTGACTATGCCGACCTTCACTTTCCGCTCCTGAAGCCGCCGGTATAAAGCCAGCTCCCGGTCGATCATCCCGGCTTTGTCCCATGCTTCAAGGGACATGCCGCGAGTCATGAACAGCGTCAGCCGCATAGGTTAAGCGGCAGCAGTCGCTTCACTACCGACAAATATTGTTCGACCATCCGGGCGCCGGAAGGAGGGTCGGCGAGAACCTTGGAACGCAGCATGTCATAGTTATCCTTCGCCTCAAGGATGGCCCCGCGCACATTGTCCGTAAAGCCGATGCCATACCGCTTGCCGAACTCGACGATGCCGCCGCCGTCCTTGTGGTAAATGAGGGGCAGGCCGCACTGAGCGCCTTCGATGTGATGCATGCCGCAAGGCTCCCAAAGAGAGGCGGTCAGGTAGGCGTGATGGGAGCGCAATAATTCAGCCAATTTTTCACCCCTGGTCGGTCCATGCAGTTTTGCCGAGCGCCAGCGAATATCGCTCGGCCACCTGCCGATGACCGATAATGCAACATCCGGCAATTTCCCGTCGGCGATCATCCGGTCCACTTCCCGGTAGACCTTGAAACCTTTCATCCAATTGTCGGACCAATGGTGGGTGACCAGACGAAATGGAGAGCGAGCCTCGTCCGTCTCTCCGCCGGGAAAAAAGATCGCCGGATCGGCTCCGTTGCCGATGACCATATGCGGCCGCGACGGATCAAACCAGCGCTCGACAAAATAATCCCTCAGCCATTCGGAGATAAAAACCGTAAAATCGACGATGGCGTTGGCCTCGCCGAGAACCTTATCAACGCCCGTGGTGCCTTTGCGTTGGTCGCATTCATTGACGCGATGGATGATGGGAACATCCGGGCGCCTCTCCTTAAAGGAACGGATCGCCGCCATTTTGAAAGCCGTCGGACTTTCGGCCCTCGGATCGATAAGGAGAATGCAGCGGACATCCTCGTCAAGCCTAAAAACGACCGAATAGCCTTCCGCCGACAGCCGCCTCTCAAATTGCTCGACGAATTGATTGCCGCCGCCCCACGGACTGCGGCGCGGCTTCAGGTTGATGGCGACCTTGGGTCCGCCATGTTGCCTGAACCTGCCGGCAAAATCCCTTGCAGCATTCCAGACCATTATTCGCCCAATACGGGAGCGTAAAGTTCGCTCATGTAACGATCAGCGATGCTGCCCCAGCCGTAATCGGCGACACGCTTCAATCCTTCGTCCACCACCCGCTCCCTGAAGCGTTGATCATTGATCAATCTCAGCGCCCCTTCCGCCAGAGCTTGAGTATCTTCCTGCGCGACCATCACACCGTTGACGCCGTCGATCATGAGGTCGGCGCACATGCCGACGCGGGTAGAGGCCAGCGGCACGCCGCAAGCCCAGGATTCCAAAAGCGCCTTTGGCCCCCCCTCGCAGCGCGAAGCAATAATGTAAAGATCGAGAGCCTGATAATAACGAACAATGTCACGATAATCGTCCAGCATTTTATGAATATAGGGGACGCCGATCTTATCCAGCCCCGCCTTGACGTAGCCGCGTGACGGGCCGGTGAGCAGGACGAAAAGACGAGGGTGTTTGCCGGCCATGACGCGGATGGTTTCAAGAAATACGTCAGGCCCCTTGATCAGTTTCGCTTCCATGCCCTCGCCCCATCCCACGCCGTCTTTCTGGAACGAGCCGATAACCATGACGTCATCAGGCAGTCCGATCTCGTTACGAATCTTTTTCTTTTCTTTGGGAGAAGGAGGACAAAAATGCCCCAACTCGACGCCGAGAGGAATAACCGCCAATTGTTCGGGCGGCAGGCCCATGTCCAGTAACGGCATCCTGGTTAAAGCGCACGGCACGACTATTTTTTCCGTTTCTCCGGCGACGCGAGCAAGGATATCAAAATGTGGGGCCAGTTCAGGATCGGTAAGCTCGCCATGAAACCAGGTGAGAAAAACACGGTTATACAAATGCAGGGAACGGCTTGATTTATGCAGGAATTTATAGCGCGAACCGAACTGGATTATCTGCCCCTTTAAGCCGTCGACTCGGCGAATGATTTCCGTCTTCCGGCCATGACGATCACGCAGCCCATCGGTGATGTAGCGCCCATCCCACAAGAACGACCAATCGGCGTCATCAATGACATAATAGATGCCCGGTCGCCTTCCCGGAGCGGCGAGTCGACCAAGCCGCCATCCCAAGCGGGCGCCGAAAGAGCGGCTCAAGGGCGGATCAGGTCGAAAAATGCCAGCCCCCCGCCGTCCTGTTGTTCCAATCGGTCAACCAAGGGAACGATTGCCGCGCCCGGCAGACGTATGTAAAAACGCCGGAACGCCGGAATAAGTATCCACCGCCCCAATGCTTTTTTGAAGACAAATGAGGGTAAGGCGAATATCACCAGGAAGTCGCATAAGGTGCAAAGATTTTGCGGATGGTAAAGTCTGCTCGTGGACACCCGAAAACCTGCTTCCTTGAATATATCACTCCATCCTGCAACGTCGTGAACGTTATAGTGCCGCCAAAACCGATTATAAAATGAACGGTAACGACCTGCGAGTCGCGTCAGTCCCACCCCTTCCAGAAGACGAGACGCCACCGAGTAGCGCTCGAATCTATCCGTCGGAACCGTGACATAAAAATGTCCGCCCGGCGCCAACAAACGATGAACCTCCCGTAACGTCGGCCCCAGGTCGATAATGTGTTCAAGAACGCTGTTGCTGAAGACAGTCTGAAAGGCGCCTTGGTCTTTCGGCACATCGTTACCCTTGCAGGCGATCAACTCCTTGTACATACCCGTACGCGCAGCATTATCGATTTCCGCTTGATCCGCATCGATTCCGGCATCAATAAACTCATTGAAAAGGATACCGGCAAAAACGCCGTCCCCGCACCCCATATCCAGGATCGGACGCGCAAACGGCAGCTTGCTGAGAATGCGACATTCCTGCGACCGTTCAATGGACAACGCCATAGGCGCCGCTGAAAGATAGCGAATCAGGAAATTATCATTAAATTTCAATGTGTCACACCAACTCGCTTTTTATAAATTAGCGTCATGGCCGGGCTTGACCCGGCCGTCCACGTCTTCAACTTGTCAGCAAACAAGACGTGGATGCCCGTGACAAGCACGGGCATGACGAAGTGGTATCACTTCTGTCGGTCGAGGGCGGATCGGAAAACGCCGCAGATGTGATCAATGGTGCGGTCGTCAAGGTCAGGATAGGTCGGCAAGGAAATGATACTGCCGGCGATTTTCGATGCAACCGGAAGTTCGGGACAATCATAGGGAGGCATGGCGCTCAAAGCATGAAAACCCGGACGGGTTTCTATGCCTTTCAGAGCCATATCCTTAATGATTTGATCACGATCCGCACAGTTCATCTGAACGGCATAGGTCCACAGCACAGGTTCCACCGCCCGTTCAAAATGCTGCGCCTTTATCCGGCGATCTCCGGCCAGATTCTTTTTATAAGCAGTATGAACCCGGTGACGCTCACGGAGAATGTGATCAATATTTTCCAACTGGGCGCAGCCTAGGGCCGCTTGCAGGTTGGTCATCCTGAAATTGTATCCTACCACGTCATGCCAGTAGCGTTTTCCCCTGCGCATACCGTGGTCACGCAACAGCATCATTTTTTCATGCAGTTCCCGGTCATTGGTCAGCACCATTCCGCCCTCTCCGGTGGTTATGGTCTTGGTCGCGTGGAAGCTCAGGGCGCCGAGAGCGCCGATGGCGCCGGCGTAACGACCATCGTATTTGGAAAAAACGGCCTGAGCGGCGTCTTCGATAACGATGATATTTTGTTCTTCGGCGAAGGCGGTAATCTCCTTCATGGCGGCGACATTGCCGTACAGATGAACCGGAATGATCGCCTTGGTTTTTGCCGTAATCAGCGGCGCCGGAACTTTGGGGTCAAGCAGCCAAGTGGCGGGATCTACGTCGGCGTAAACCGGCGTCGCCCCCACCGCCAGCACCATGTTGGCGGCGGCGACAAAGGTGTAGCCGGGAACGATCACCTCATCGCCGGAACCGACGCCGGCGGCAAGCAGCGCCAGATGCAAAGCCGTCGTGCCGCTGGAAACGGCGACGCCGAAGCGAGACCCCATTATTTCGGGTAACTTACACTCCAAACGCTCGACATAAGGCCCGCCGGAAATCCAGGTGGAGTTCAGGGCGTCCATCACATAATCCTTCTCGTTCCCGAAGAAGGTCGGCTTGGCCCACGGGATTTCGATTTTCAACGCCTATGCCTCACTTTAGTTCCCGGACAAAACACTAAACCTTATTGTCAGACGATGGCGCCGGCGTTGCAACGAACAATAAAAATATCATTACGCCTCAGCCGGGCGACAACATCATAACCAAGCTTTTGAAGGTATGCCTGTGGTCGTGGATTAGGCTTTTGAAATTGACCCAGACAACGTTCATGGCCGCGCACTTTCAATTCTGCAAGCGATCTCATCAGGCATTGATGCGCCGACAGGCTGGCTAAAAAATTTCCCGGCTCGGCGATCCACGCAATGAGTTCTGCTGAAATATCGGTATCGGAGAAAATTTTGGGGACATAAAACATTGTCTCAAAAATAACGATCAAATCCGATGGATGAAAGAGGCAGCTTAAAAATACGCGCAGTTTTCGCATAAATGGAAGTCTTGATAACCGTTTACGCACCATTCGCCAATCGGTCGTGCTGACTTGAAATGCGACAAGACGCCCCTGATGCTCAGAGGCGAAGCCTATAATATCGGCGCCGTCCAAAAGAAGCGCATACACGCACGAAAGATGCTTGATTCCCATGCGGCCGTTGATCGACCAATTCAAGGCGTGAGCGTGAAGCTCCGCCATGGCGGGAATATCACCTACGGTCAGAGATCGAATCAGCACATCATCCCGCGTTAATTAAGAATCGATTCCAATCCGATGGCGGCACCGGTTTCCCCATGTGAAATGCCTTGGTAATTACAACAGTTTCGCCGGACCCACACGAAATAACAGGCCCTGTTTCACAGACATCGACAATCTTTCCGGGGGCTTCAGAACTGATCACTTCTCCACGTCTAAGCTTTTTGATAATAATGTCACCATTCAGGCTTCTCCAAAGCGGTTGGTAGGTTGGCGATGCCAAGGGTTCATAATTTGCGGCGCGCACGAAATTAATAAGTTTCTCCGCCGGCCAAGACCAGTCGATTGTTCCATCAAGAGCGTGTCGATGAAAATAAACGCGCCTTTGTGAAATATCCTGTGATCGACATGAAAGAGCGGTTCCTTTCAAAATATCGTCCAGAACATACAAAAGGCATTCGGCGCCGATATTCATGGTTCTCATAAAAAGAGAAAGGCCGGTATCCTCATCTTGAATTGCCGTTCGCACCTGCCGGATGATCGGTCCGGCGTCGATATCGGAATCCATGAAATGAATGGTGGCTCCATGCAACCGCTCGCCATTACGGATTGCCCATTGATGACAATGAAGACCGGCGTAGTTCGGCAGAAGAGCAGGATGCATGTTCAAGGCCCGCATTGGAAAGCGGGCGATAACTTCCTTGGAAATTAACGTAACGCCATTGATATTTATGAGCCAATCCGCATCCGCTACAGAGGGAAAAAAGGCCGCTCCGGTCAGTATCGCCGGATCAAGCAGCTCTACATTCCTGCACTTTGCCAACTCTATGGCTTTAACGGAAGCATGTGATCCGGCAACGTAGCCCGCAACCCTCGCATTCGACTTGGAAAGTAAAAAGTTAAGAACATTAAAGGCAGGGAATCCTTCGCCGACGACAAGAAACGAAACCATTACCCTAACCCGGCGACAAACCTGGAAAATGACTCAGGAGTCTCCAAATCATCGGTAGTCGCTTCACCGAAATCGATTTCCTTGCCTAATGTCACCGTCAGGTGAGATACCAATTCTACGATGGCGTATGAATCGATAGCATCGTAAATCCTGGTCGATGGCGTAATAGACTGAGACCGTGAGCTTCCTACGGCGGAACGCATATACCCGATTATGGCTTCACAGACCTCGTCTTGAGTCATGGCGCCATCTCACGAAACATCGCTTCAAGCGTTTCATAGTTAGTTTTACCATTCTCGGTCAACGGCATCTTGTTCAGCCGAAACAGGCGGCGCGGAATCATATAAGACGGCAAATCAGCCTCACATGCGCCTTTAACATCATCCTCAATGAAATCATCAACGGTTTCTACATAGGCGACAAGATAATCAGCCGTCTTGCTTTCATTCATGCAGGGAATTACCGCCGTAAACTCCGTCTTCAAATTACGACGCAGAACAGCCTCGATTTCAGTCAGCTCTACGCGATAGCCTCGAATCTTCACCTGGCGCGTCAGGCGTCCTTTGTAAATCAAGCCGACGCGGGCGTCGTAGCTGACCAAGTCACCCGTACGATACCAGCGTTCGGAAACTTTGCCTGAAAAAGTTCGTTCAATAAACTGCCTTTTTGTCATCTCGTCATCTTGCCAATAACCCTGAGCGACCTGGATGCCGCCCAAAAACAATTCGCCTATCTCACCGGGCGGCACAGGTGTCGGCGTTTCATCGCAAACGGCGACTTCCAGGCCCGGAAAAGGTTCGCCAAGCGGCAAGATAGAGAAGTCGACGCCATTGCTGCATGAATAGCCTGTAAAGGCGACGGTCGCTTCAGTCGGGCCATAAAGATTATCGACAACGGCATTCGGCGCGGCGGCGCACCAGTCTGAAGCCAACTGTCCCGAAAAAGGCTCGCCGCAAAAGACGCTGACCCGTAGTCCTTCAAAACAGCCCGGCTTCAATTTATTGAATTGCTTCAAATAGGCCACAGCCGAGGGTACGGAGGTCCATCCGGTTAATGCGTGTCGGCGAACAAAATCATCCGGCAACATCAATTCCCGCTCCGGAACGCTGAACAATGACGCGCCGCTTGCCCAGGCGACAAACAAGTCGTGGACGGACAGATCAAAACTGAGTTCAGGCAAATGAATCAGGCGATCATCCGAACAATACCCATACCGCTCAATCATAGCTTGAGAATAAGCCATGACATTGGCGTGACTGATAACAACCCCCTTCGGCACACCCGTCGATCCGGATGTAAACATGATATAAGCGGTATCCGATGATTGCGCCGTCGGCTTTAATTCACCCTGGTTTAAAAAGTCCGAACGGTAATAAAAACGGTGGCGGGGACACCGGCGCGTCCACTCCGGGGCATCATTGTGATCGGGCATCAGGACGCGCATCGAATTCCTGCACCGCTCAAGCAACAAATGCGCCATAGAGGAACATTTGCCGTCTATAACGATAGATGTGGCTTCGGACTGATCAAGAATCGTTTCAAGCCTGTGTATAGGATGCTTCGGGCTTAGAGCTATGTAGGCATGGCCGGAAAGCAAGCACCCGGCAATACCTGCATAGGCCGTCCGGCTTCGATGTGCAAGAATGGCGCAATTTTGCGGGGTTGTCCGGGCGTTTAGACTCAAAACGTGCGCTATTCCCAAGGCGGCTTTTTGCAGGTCGCCGTAAGAATAAGTTCCTTCCTCGGCCCACAAGGCAAGTCGTCGGCTGAAGCGCTCTGATGTTAATAGAAACTGATCGGCAAGGTTCGATGCGCGATTACGTTCCTCTTTCGAGGCCGGTATTGACGTCGGCGAATCTACCATCGTCCCGTCGCCCTGAGATAGATGATCCTGAAAACCTCCATTGTATACTTGGCAAAAATGTTAAGAAACCTTGTTTTAGGCTCCCCTCCTAAACGGTTTCCATACATCACGGGAATCTGAACATGGCGCAAGCCGAGACGTTGGGAGAGAAGCAGCAGACGAAAAAAATAATCGCCATAGCCCCAAAAAATCTTGTCAAAGTCCAGTTTCTCCAAGGCCTCGCGCTTTATTGAAAACAGGCCGCCCAAGTTATCGTCGATGCGGGTGCCGAGAACCAGACGCATAAAAAGGTTATAACAGTAGCTGAGATAGTAACGTAACCGGCTTGAACTGGTCCCGCCGCCGAAGGTAAATCTTGACCCGATCACCAAGTCGGCGTGGCGGGTAAAGTCATAAAGAATCGGCACACATTCAGGCGGGTGGTTGAAATCCGTATCCATAACCACGACAACTTCGCCGGCGGATTTTTCAATGCCGACGCGAATGGAATTGGCCAGCCCTCTATTCTCGGTGCGGACGACGACCTGAACGCGGTGGTCTCCGGAGAAGACTCGACGCACAGCCTCGGCCGTGCCGTCCGGGCTGTTATCGTCAATGACGATAATTTCCAGCCCCTTTACAACCCCATCCATGACTTGAAGCAGTCGCTCCACCAACGCAACAATGTTTTCGCGCTCGTTATAAGCGGGCAGGACAATGCTGAGATCAGTCATAAGAAAAGCCGATAATGAACGAATAGAATATAAATATGTTGAACCTCAAGTGTGATACACGCTATCAAAATATAATTCCACTAACCAAAAAAAACGACCATGAATCTCCTGAAAAAACTACCGAAATCGCCGAGCCTTCCTCTCGCACTGCTTGGCGCAGTCTTTTTGCTGACCGGCCTTTCCCTCGCCGGATTGATAAAGAATCTGCAATTCTCCGGGCCGGAGTACGAGTACTTAAGAATACCATTTTTCAATGATTTTATTGACAGCATTATTGGAGCTATTAATAGAAAACAGCGAATAGGACGTGAATTATTTTGGATTATTGTTTTTAAAACTTTTGGATTTAATAGAATAGCTTTCTTTCTTGCTGTAATTTTTCTTCATGTAATTTCTTCAATTATGTTCGGGCTTTGTCTGCTAAGGGCGTTCCCGCAGCGTCCCTTCTTCGCCGCCGCCGCCGCCATGTTGGCTTTCACAATGCCTATGCCCATGGCGATGAACTACTACGCAATGAATACGGCCCCTCTTTCTTTGCTTCTTTTCTGGATTTCAATTTATTCGCTACAAACTTGGGCCAAGCATAATGCTTCATTGCTTGTTCTGGCGGTTTCATGCGTACCCTATATTTTATCATTTACCGTCTACGAAAATGCCGTCCTTTTCATTTTTGCCGCCCCTTTTTTCGTGATCCCAATATTGGCCGAAAGATGCGCCGGGAAGCTTGGTGAGCAATTCACCACATCGGTTGTCAAACTGGGCGTCGCCGTTTTCCTAGCGTTCCTTGTTGTCCTGGGCCTTAGATACGGCCTTCAATTCGGGGATGTCGCCAGCACCATTAAAGGATTACCCAAGGCTGACGCCATTGCCGCCTCCTTATGGAACACCGGTGGATACCTTGTCGCGCCGTTCCATGGATTATTTTCCCTTGATCGGCCGGCCATGGCCTTCGGCGCGGCGTTCACGGCATTAAGCGGCAGTTTGTTGCTCGGCCTTCCTGATTACACCGAGGATACGGCATTCGGCATAAACCGATTCCTGCAAGGCGGATGGTGCCTCTCGGGTCTCGGCGCCGCTTTGTTTGTCCTCGGGATCACGCCATATCTAATGGCCGGAAATTATGCACCTTCGGTTTCATGGGATATCGGCGCCCCCCGTATTTTTTCCAGTAGTGGATATGGGATCGCCGTGCTGATGGCATTGATCCCGACGCTCTTTAAAAAACGTTTTTTCCAGACTTTGCTAAGGATCGGAGTGGTGGCATTAGCCGGCGTTTGGGTGGCATTCTGGGTTGGCCTGCGCCATGACTGGGAAACGGCGGCAGATATCCACTGCGACATGTGGAAAGGTTTTGTGGAACAAGTTCCCTACGTTTCCGGCAATACGACATTTCTGTTTACCGACCTCCGTCATAACGTAGGAATCGTTCCTGTTTTCGACGGCTCAGATAGTCTGATGGTGTTTATGCAGATGTTGTATACGACGCCCGAAATGATGGGCCGGGAACATATTTACGCCTATCACTCCGAACCGCTTTTGCAGAGCGGCAACAACGAAAGCTACTTTTCGACCGTCACCGACGAAGGACTGACAACGCCGCTAAGCAAATTTACCCCCGACCACCCCATCATCCCGCCGGATAGCCTTGTTCTGGTCGCCAGGGAAGGCCGCCGACTTGTCATCACCGATAAGATAACCGCATCTTCCGGCGCTCACGCCATTCATTGGCAAGGCGTTAGCGAGATACGCACCAACTTCAGCCGTATTCTTCCGGCGCCGGCCGACGCCCCTTCCATTAAGGAGCGGTTGAAGCAGGTCGGCTCCAGATGCTGATCCCGCTATTGTCTTATAAATCATCTTGTGAGCCGAACTGGGCCGTGTACAGGTCATAAAATGCGCCGCGCCGGACCAACAAATCCTTGATGTTCCCTTCTTCAACGATCCTGCCTTTGTCCATGACGATGATGCGGTCGGCTTTACGGATGGTAGACAGACGGTGAGCGACAATGATCGCCGTGCGATCTTTCAGGAATTTATCAACGGCTTCCTGGATAAGGCGTTCTGATTGACTGTCCAGTGAACTGGTCGCCTCATCAAGGATAAGAATTTCCGGATTTCTCAGAATTGCCCGCGCCAGGGTGACGCGCTGCCTTTGCCCCCCGGACAACCGGACGCCGCGATCCCCGATGAAGGTATCGTACCCCTCGTCCCATTGTTCAACAAATTCATCGACATGGGCGATCCGCGCCGCCCGGATAACATCGTCCTCGGCAACCTCCATGTCCACTGCCGCATAGGAAATATTATCACGAACGGAAGCGTTAAAGAGGATCGGGTCCTGCGTCACGACGCCGAACAACCGCCTGTGTGACGCCTGCCTGAACTCCCGCAGGTTGACCCCGTCCAGCAGGATATCGCCTTCATCAGGATCGTAAAAGCGCATCAGCAATTGCAGCAGCGATGTTTTCCCCGCGCCGCTGGGACCGACCACGGCAAGCACCTCGCCCTTATGCAAGGTCAGGTTGATGTTGTGAAGGGCCGCTTTGTCGGCTTGGTAACAAAAAGATACATTCCTGAACTCAATCGTGGATTTGAACCCATTAACCGTCTTGGCCCCGTCATGAACGGTCGCCTGCTCTTTAAGTATTTCCAGAACGCGAACCGACAATCCGCGAGCCTTGTAATAATCCATAATAAACCTGAGAAGCTTGCCTGTCGGCTCCTGGGTCCGGGTGGCGGAAAAGAAGAAGACAAGAAGCGTGGCAAGTTCTATCGAACCGTCGATCAGCATCACCACGCCCAAGGTCGCTATGGAAACGCCGGCAATGCTTTGCAGGATCGTCTGAATCGTGTGATCAATATTACCGAGTAATTTTTGATGGTAGTTATATTGGGCGGTGTCATCCACCATGCCGCCGATTACGCCGTGTTCATAACTCTCCATCCCGAAAGTCTTGACGATGGCGATATTGGCGAGAACTTCCGTTATCTTGCCGGCGGTTTTGCCTTTAATGCGGCCGGAGCTGATAATATTTTTACGAATCTTTTCAGCAAAAAATCTGGAAACAAGGGTCTTAAGCGCAAAAATTACCGTGGCCGCCAGGGTCAGCTTCCAGTTAATCACCACCAATAATGCCCAGTAAAAAATAAAAAGCGGCAGTACGGTCAAGATCATGCTTACCGTACTGAAAACGACATCCGACAAAGCAGTGGTGTCGCCTATGATCCGCGAGGCCAGATCACCGACCTGCCGGCGATGGAAAAATTCCATGGACAGGTTGGATACATGATGAAACATGTCCTTCACGACGGCGCGGGACGTATAGTTCTTGGCGATCAATAATGTTTGTTCTGACAATAGCTGGGTGAGCCTGCTAAGAATAACTATCAATAAATACGCCGCCGAGACAAAGATGATGCTGACAACAATCCCGTATTCGACGGAAAGTTGATCGGCCAGGCTCCCGATTTTCATCAGGATGCTGTTGATATCCAGCCCGAGAATCATATCGCCGCTCGGCTGCTTCGCGCCGGCGAAGATATCTCCCTTGCCGAAATTTTTCATGATCAGTTGCGGTATGGCGGCGAACAGACCGAGACTTAACAGGTTTAGGACCGTAACCAATACGGCCGCGCCGGCGGCCAGCGCCGTATGCCCCCAATACGTCAAGGCATAACGTCGGGTGAACGTCCAAAGGCTATTCAAAAAATTACTCTTTTGTTCCGTGTTATGGAGATTTCTTGGAATTCACAAGGCTGCCGGTCTCGACCGCATTTGAAAGCTGGTAACCCTCCGCCTTGTCCATCAAATAAACGTGTAACCGATCATGGTCGCTTTCCCACCAGTCGGATATTTCGTTAATTACCCGATCAACGACCTCCCTATTCTGCTCGAATTTATCAAGCATGGTTTCGTATAACTCTTCACCCCGAGTATCATCATCAAAAATAAACCCCTTCCGCCAGTCCGGCGCTCCGTAAAACAGGCCCGCAAAAACTTTAGCGCGGAAAGCTGCATCATCCATATCCATGTCCGACCACCACGCTTTACGCAACGCATGGATATACGCCTCGCGATTCTTGGGAAAATGCACAAAACCGAAATCGTGATAAAATCCTCGGTCAGCGACCATGACCGGCTTGCCGAGGGCGGCACCCTCAATGCCGATCGATCCATGGTAAGTTATCATTGCGTCAACGCAGTTGATAAGTGATTTCCCCTGCCAATCTTTTTGCGCATGACGGACATGAACGGCTATAGGATCGGGCAAAATATCATCCAGGGTGGAGCCTTTGTACCAAGCATCGCAGGGATGAGCCTTGAACAGCCAGTTCACGTCCGTAACCTCGCGGGCAACGGCGACGGTTGCCCCGATCCAATCCAGAAAATCCCGAAATTGGTTCATTCCATAGGTATGGGGATAATCAAACCAGTTGGATGCATATACGACGACAATCGGCAGGTCAGGGTTCCAGCCGAATTTCTCAAGGATATCTTTTCGTTCAACATGTTTTTTACGCTTTTGGTAGGCGTAAATTCCCCCGATATCGGTCGTCTCCCCCAAAAATCGCTTTTTAAGATATGCATCGCCGATCTCGGCCAGAGCTTTTACTTTGTTCGGAATCATAAAATTCAGGTCTTTGTTTTTAGGGACGTCAAAGTAATCATAAAAATAAGATTTACCGGTGATTTTCTTGAATCGTTCTGTCCCAAAGCGTCCGCCTAAAAAAATCGCCGGTATATTTTTTTGAGCCGCAAGCATGCCAAGAGTGGCGGAAAAGAAACCGGAGAGATGTGACAGCAAAAGCAGTTGGGGCCGAATCCTGTCCAAAAGCTCCATATTATTATCGATAATCCGCAGTATCGTGGCGACATAGCCCTCTATTTTGGGATCAGAAAGATCGATACACGGCATCCTCTGTTTTTTGAGGATTGCGTCATACATGACTATATCGGCGGGCAGGTCATATGGAAGGCGCCAGCTCAGAATGTCTCCCGGAGCGTTGGTTTTTGCGAGCAAGTCGCACGCCTTGGTCAGAAACCTTTCGTCAATGGCCGTATCTTTATATTCCTCGATTCGCGTTATCCCCAGATTATTAAGACACTTGGTTGTGATCTCGTTTCTCGGCGGGGCGACGACGGCGACTTCGTTGCCGGAAACCACGCCCAAGGCTGCACGAAAAAGAGACAACCGCGCCCAATAATTCGGATTATCCCAGGTGGCGTCGATAAGAACCGCGCCTTCAAGCCGGCCCGGCCTGTCCGCCAGGCGCCGGAAATAGTATTCGACCTCACGGCGCTTCCCCGCCAAGCGCCGCCGGCGCCGCAACCTTTTCAAATCAAATTCCAGAAAGGCGTTGACGGCCTGCTTAATTCTCGTTCGGCCAAGAAAAAACGGCGGCTTATCCGGCGATCTTAAAAACAAATCAACCCCTTGTCCCACAGGACTGTAGAATCATTTATCGGCATCGGCTTTTGACATTAACAATCTTCCCTTGGCCCGCTGAACCGGGAACGGGGGCGCAAAACCGACCTGCATATATGCCGTCAACTTCATGGCCGTTGAGCAGAAATTGCCGTGGCCGCACGGCTTCAATCTTCATCGACGCCGCCGCCATAAGGGCCAGCATCGGGCGGTTCTCGGACATTGTTCCTGCCGTTATCTTACGAAGACCAAGAACAGTCAGGGCGTGTTCACATGCCAAACACCACGCTTCCCGCCCCAATCCATAACCCCGCGCCGATCCCTCGCCGATCATAATCGCGATATCGCCGACTTTATTTGGATGATCAACGTAAATCGTGATGTTACCGATATGACAACCATCCGTTTGTCTCATGATCGCATAAAATTCATGCCCGCCATCCGCCATTGAGGTAAAATAGGAAGCACAACTATTCAGGGTGTGGCGGCGGTGTCGATTCTCGCTGTAACGAACTGTCTCGGGATCATTAAGCCAGCCGACATAACGATCCGTCAGGAGTGACGCAGTGAACCGTTCCAGCCGGATTCCGACTCCTGACACAATTACTGACGTCACTCTATGCGTCATTTTCCTTCTCAATCGCCGATAATAACCGTGCGCCGGCGTTGTTCACCACTTCATAAACGACGCCGGCGTCGGGCCGGATATCGCCGCCGGCCAGGGCGCTCTTCAGCGCCCGGCCAAGCTCGTCTTGATTTGACGCCACCGTCACGCCGGGCAATGTATCGAGTCTGGGGTTGCCCCCGGCCGGCCCGTCAGGCTGCATGGTGATTACGGGAATGCCGAGAAAATTCGCCTCGATCAGGGCTATGCTGTGAATGCCGGTCACCACATCCGATTTTATGAAAAGCGCCTCGGCATCGTCTTCGCCGGCGATCTCGATCTCCACATGTTTTACATTCTTGAAATGATCGCGCCACCGCCGCCATGTTTCAGCCTTTTCCGTCGGATGAGGTTTGACCGTAAAACAGGCCGGCCCGATCCCGCCCAATGCGCGAACCATTTCACCGGCAGCCCAGAACTGGTCCTTGGCAAACCCCATGACCTCGCGGATCGGTTCAGAAAAGAATGTCAGCCGGGGAGTTTCCGCCCGTGTTCGTCCCTTACGCAACGCCGTCGTGCGGCCCAAACGCTCTTGCAGGTGAGGGTGGCCGACAACGTGAATGCGCGCCCCGCACCACCCCTCCGCTTCGATCCGCCGCCGACACCATTCGTCAATGACGCAGATCGCGTCGGGAAGAATCTCCGCGCCGGAGGCATCAATGAATCGGTTATGGAAATTAACCCATGAATCGATGACGGCGATGGTGGTAACGCCGCGCTCAATGCCAATTCGCCACAGGCTGCGCTCCATTTCCGAAGCGCGGCTTGTGCCGGTGATGATCAGGTCAGGAGCTGTTTCCCCGACAGCCGAGGCCAACGATGTGAGTTTATCGCAATCCTTTGCCGTCATGCCGCGCCAGGCGGCAAGCGCCGGGCCGTCGGCAAAGGGAAAAACCTCGTGCCCTGCCCTTATCGCCAAAGGCATCACCGGCGCCAGCATATTGGCGCCGCCGATGTCATGGGCCGCGAACATGAACCTGGCCATTTTATACGATCAGTCGGCGTAGTCGCGCAGCGACGGAAGGTTGTCAAAGACTTTATGGAAGGCGGCGACGACATCGTTCAGGTCTTTCTTTGTCATCGGCGGGCGCATCAATTCATGAGTGATCATGGTGCGGGCGGCGTGTTCGGCGGCGGGACAGAGGCCCTCCGCATAATCGGCCTTGCCTGAATAATGGGGGCCTTTGAAGGGGAAGCCCGTGCCGCCGAAGCCGATCTGTTTTTGGTACATGGGAAAAAGATAAAGCGGCGGCTTATAACCGCCAATGAGAGCGCCTCCCGCCTCGTCGCGCATCTCCGTCGGCGGCAGTTCCGCCCGCAGGGCGCGGACCATCAGATCGCGGGAGACGCCGTGTACGGTCTCATCGCAATGAAAGGCATGAGCGTAATAACTGTGCCGGCAACCGGCCACGGCGCGGGCCGGGGCAAGGCCGGGAAGGTCGCCGAGACGCTGTTCCAGATAGGCGACGTTGTGACGACGCTTATCCACCAACCCGACGCCCTTGGGCAACAGGCTGCGCCCGATGGCCGCCTCGATCTCGCCAAGGCGGTAATTGAAGCCCACCATGTTGACCAGATCGGTCTCGCCCTTGCCGGCGACCACCGCCTCGGCGTGGTTGCGGATCAGGCGTATGCGGTCGGCCAGCCGCGCATCGTTGGAGGTGCAAACCCCGCCTTCGCCGGTGTGGATGTGTTTGTGGTAATTGAGACTGAATACCCCGATATGACCGATAGCGCCGACCGGGCGTCCCTTATAGGCGGCCGACAGCGCCTGGGCGCAATCTTCAATGACCGTCAAGCCGCGCTCGGCGGCGACAGCCATGATCGGGTCCATGTCCGCCGGATGGCCCAGAAGATGAACCACCATGATCGCCCTGGTTCTGGAGGTCACTTTGTCGCGGATGCTGTCCGGGCTTGGGTTAAAGGTTCCGGGGTCAATATCGCAGAACACAGGCACGCCGCCATAGATCACCGCCGCCGTCGCGCTTGCCGTCATGCTGAGAGGAGGCACGATCACCTCGTCGCCCGGCCCGACGCCGGCGGCGCCGACGGCGGCATACAAGCCGCTGGTGGCCGAATTGACCGCCACCGCGTGTTCGACGCCACAGGTCGCCGCCCATTCCTTCTCGAAAGCCTGCACCTGGGGACCGCCGTAAAAATCAGCGTGCCACGTTCCGAGAAACCTGGACAGGACGCCGGTTTCCATAACGGCGCGAACAGCATCGATCTCGTCGGCGCCGATTACGTTGTAAGCCGGGAAGGGCTTGACGCGAACGGGATCGCCTCCCAATAACGCCAATTTGCTCATAACTTTCCCTTCGCCATCCGGCGGATGTCGTCGCAGGCTTTCTCGGCCGCCAGCGCGCTTTCACCGTCACTGGACAAAGGAGCGCCCAACGTCATGGCGGCATGGAAGTTGTCGTAAGCGTGGTACTGGGCGTCCCGCCAGCCGGTCTCTGTTTCCGTCGCCGCCGCCAGCCGCTTGCGACCGGGAACCAACGGTTCGTCTTCTATCCGCCGCAGCCTGAGAACCCGCCCCCAATCCTCCAGAGAGAAAGCGCCGCGCTCCAGGTAAGCGTTCATTTCAAACGTGCCGTAACGGCTTGCATCAAGGGCGATCATGCTTCCCGTCGCGCCGCCGCCGACCGTCATCATGACATCGCACAAAAAATCATCCCCGCCTGAATTTTTCACCCCGGATACGGATAGAGGAACAACCTTTCCGAAAAGAAACGACAGCAGGTCCATCATGTGACAGCCGTTGTTGATAAGGCCGCCGACATAGTGACAAACGACCGATTGCAACGCCCCCCATTCCCCGTCGGCCAGCCGCTCCTTGAGATCAACAATAGCCGGATTCCAGCGGCGCGGGTAATTGACCGCCATAAGCCGCCCGGCCCGGCCATAGGCCGTCACGATGTCGCGGCTTTCCCGCCATGAACCGCAGATCGGCTTCTCGCACATGACGCCCTTGACGCCGGTGGCGAGAAGACGGCGCAGGATGGGAACATGTTCCGGCGTCGGAGCGCTGACAACCGCCACGTCGAACGCCGCTCCGCTGTCAAGAAAGCCGTCCAGGTCGGCGAATCCTCGACCGATGTCCCAGAACCCCATAAAAGCGGAACGCCGCGCTTCGTCGGGTTCAACGCAGGCGACGACGGTAAAACCGGGATGGCGGCGGCAGGCGGCGGCATGGGTGATGACACCTTGCGGCCGATCAATTTCGTCATAGCCGCCGGCGATCTTGCCGCAGCCGATGATAACCGTCGAAAGGACCGGGCCGGAAGATGTCATGCGCCGTCCCTGGCCCGTCTGCCGAGATAGAGGAGTTCCGCTACCTCCATGTCTTGCGGATCATTGATATCAACAGCCTTCCAGGACGGCAGAACCAAGGGCAGAAATTCCTCCAGCACGCCTTGGCGATCTGCGTACAAATGTTCACGGCTGACGAACAAGAACGCCGCCGCGTCGTAGTAGGCCTTGATGCAGTTCTGGGAGTGAAGAAACCGGTTTTCCGGATGGAGCCAACGCAGCATCCCGTCAGCGTCAATTTTCAGGGCGCGCTCCAATGGGGCGGGGAACATCCCCACCGCCAGAAGCGGTTTTGCCCCGTTATGGCGCCTGAACAACTCATATCCTTCGGCTATGTCCGAGCCGTCAATCAGCGGCGAGGTGGCGTAGACCATGCAGACCTCGTTAAAGACCTGCCCTTTTTCGTCATATCGTTCCAGCACCCAGCGAAGCATTTCCATCATCGAACTGTCATTCCGGGACAGGCTTTGGTCGCGCAGGAAATCGACGGGGAAACCCAGGCCGGCCGCCGTATCGGCATAGCGTTGACTGTCCGTGGAAAGGTGAATCATGTCGAAAAGACCCGACTCCCTCGCCGCTTCCATAGGATAAGAACACAACGGCTTGCCGCAGAAAGGATGAATGTTTTTATCCTTGATGCGGGTGCTTCCGCTGCGCGCCGGGATGATGGCTATCCGCATCCTAAATTCTCGTTTTTCCAATAATATCCGAACTCATCAGATGTCGCTAAAACAACTTAATAAGGCAGCCTTGATTACTGAAGGACCATGAGGGATGGCTGTATCTACGTCGTGCAATAATTTCTCGATACGGCTCTGCAATTCATCGCCTGACATATTCCGGTGAGCATTCATACAGAGATGAATATAGGAATTAAACGCCGTACCGACAAAACGCAGAGCGCCGAAACAATTACTGCAAAGTTTAATATTCAGACTGTGCGGGTTAAGGTGCTGCGCTCGTATCGCTTTTGCTTTTTCATTGGTAAAAAGATCGATAAGAGAATGTTTATGGATGTCCCCGATTGATAATTCCGCCTCATAATCACGGCAGCACAGCGTAGCTTGACCATCATAAGTAAAATATATGTCTGAAAACGGAAGACTGCACGGCGCCTGAGACTTGTAAATATTCTTGTAAGGCAAAATAGTATTGTTAAAATAAATATCATCAGGAGCCAAGCTGTTAACAATATTAAAAGAAATTTTTTTCGGATTAATATAACTTTTGCCGAGATTAAAAATTTCACTGATTTCATGAATATTATCGAGTGAAATCACAGCCCTGATCCCGAGATCTACGCCGTTTTTCAAGTATGGGCGCATAATATCAAGCGACTCAATTACACGATCAAACTTTCCATTAACCCGGATGTTTTCATATGTATTTTCTGTCGCCCCATCAATAGAAAAACCAACATATCTGACAACATCAGGAAATTCTTCAAGTATATGCTTTAACCTCTGGGGGAATTGAGCATTGGTGCTTATAAATGGAATAAAATTATACTTTCTGCAAATCTCCATAAATCGATCCAGAGTTTTCTCAGGCACCATAAATATTTCGCCAACGGTAAATAATCCTGTTCTTCCCCCATTCTCGACGCATTGGGAAACAACACGCTCAAATGTCTGTTCAGACATGTACCCACGTCGGCGCGTCGCCTTGTGAGTTCCGCACATTTTACATCTGAGATTGCAATTGTTGGTCACCTCAATCAATGATGAGCGGGGTTTCTTCAGTGTCTCCAACGGCTCTGCTGTGAAATGCTTCTCCAATTCACTAAACACATCATTAAGGTAACCGGTGCGCATGCGGTCAAAGTTACGTCGCAAAGCAATGTTATTTGCTATCGGCAATTTCGCGATAAAATGCTTCAGTCTGACAATGGCGTTCATAAAGTAGGCCTCAGGAAATCAACGGGGAAACCCGGAAAGGATGAATGTTTTTATCCTTGATGCGGACGCTTCCGCATCGTTTCCGCACTGGCGTGAACATTGGTTATGTTTTTAATTCTTTTCATTTCCCGACCGCATTTAAGAAGATATTGAACGAAGCGGAACGGCTTCAGTTGGGTCGTTTTTCGGCGCTCAATTTACTCACCCAGTCCTTTGCTGTTTTTTTGGCTTCATTGATTTCCGCCGGAGACAATTTTTCGGCAATCCTGTCTCGTTCCGTAGCTCCTTTTTGTTCGCCATAAGACGAAGCAAGGTCAAACCACATGTAAGCCGCCTTGTGGTCCTGAGCGACGCCCTTTCCGTCCCTGTGCATTTCTCCCAACCTCAACTGAGGATAGGGATGATTTCCCTTGGCCGCCTTTAGATAAAACTCAGCCGCCTTTGCAAAACTTTGAGATACGCCGAGACCCTCCCGGTGCATCTCGCCCAGAAAATATAATGCGCCGTAGTTTCCCCCTTCAGCTTGGGCATTAAAGATTTTCAGAGCAGTTTTGTAATCGCCGGCATAGAATGCCGCCTCCCCTGATTCCGAGCCGGCGACAACCTGACCCGGATAAAATAAAAAGCCGGAGAAAAGAAATATTATAACAGCAAGTGATCGTTTCATTTTTACGTCCTCCATAAATGTGCAACTTCTCCAAGATAAATATCCGCGTCACCGTCCATTGCTTTGTTTTTGTCTCAACAAACTTTTAAGGATGAATGTTTTTATCCTTAATGCGGGAGCTTACGCTTCGCTCCGGGATGATGGCTACCCGCATCGGTTGCCGCGCCATTCATCAACCAACAGCCCGTAAAACAGGGAATCCACCCATCCGCCCTCCGTCCAATGAGTCCGGCGGTGCCGACCTTCCAGGGTGAACCCGAGGTCGGCAAAAAAAGCCTGCTTGGCATTATCGATAGAATAAATCTCGGCCCATACCCGGTGAAGATTCAATTCGTCAAAACCATAGCGTAAAAGCGTTCGGACGGCGTCGGGGGCAAAAATGTCGTCGATATAAAGATCATCGGCGCCGATATAGATGGAAAGATCGGCGCTGCGGTCGATAGGGTGGATGTAGCAAAGTCCGGTAGCGCCGAGCAGGCGTCCGCCGGTCGTTTCAATTACCGAGAACATACGGGTCGCCGGATCATCAAGCACCGTATTTTCGAACCACATAATCTGCTGAACCATGGAAATCTCGCGAAATTCGCGGAATAAACGGCGAAATTCCGGCTTGTTACGCCATGCAAGAAGCAAAGCCAAATCTTCGCGCTCGACCGCCCTCAAACTGATGACATTGCCTTTAAGCATGATTATTCCATGTCTGCGGGGTATAGGGCGTCGCCGGTTATTTTAGCACGGATCAGGCGGCGTCCCACAACCTCGGAAAGGCGATAGGGATCGTAAGACCCTACGGGGGCCGGACGCAGCGCTTCAAGGTCGCTTTCGGCCAAAACCGTTCCGGTTTCTAAATTGCGGGTCAGCCTTAAGCAGCGGCGCTGGACGATGATGGCTTGGACTTCGTTGGCCTCTACACGCTTGACCCCGTCGCCCATGGCCGGCTCCAGTTCACGGGTGCGATCAACCATCTCGCGCCACGACTTGGGAGTCATGGAAAAACGATGGTCGGGGCCTTCACGGGCATTGTCGTCGGTGAAATGCTTCTCGATTACCCGCGCACCCAGGGCCACGGCTCCCAATACAGCGGCATGGCCCGGCGCGTGATCGGAAAGCCCCAGCGCCATACCGGGATAGTGCAGAGCAAAACTGCGCAACACATTGAGATTGACCGAGCGGAAATTTTCGATTGAGCCGGTATAGTTGGTGTTGCACTGCATAAGAACAATCTTGCGCGTGCGAACGAGAACGGCCTCAACGCAGCGCTCGACGTCGGCCATATCGGCGGCCCCGGTGGCCAGAAGGATCGGCTTTCCTTTTCCGGCCAAGAAAGAAACAAATTGCAATCATGTGATATCGCCCGAGCCGATCTTGTAGGCCCCGACCAGACTGTCAATTCCCTCGACAGCCTCGACATCGTAGGGAGTGGTCATGAATTCGACCTCCGCCTTTTTGGCGACGGCGGCCAGTTTCTCGTTCCAGCTACGATCGAATTCGTATTGGCGGTATATCTCATAAACCGGCTTCTTCCACTCGGCCTGATGAGCTGACTGCCCGCCCAAAGCGCGAAAACCCCGATCACTGACGATCTTGGCGGCCAGAAAATGCTGGAACTTGACAGCGTCGGCCCCGGCTTCTTTAGCCAGATAGATGAGGGTTTCGGCCCGTTCAAAATCGCCATCGTGATTGGCGGCGATGTCGGCAATAAAATAGGCGGGAGAAGCGATGGATATCTCCCGCCCGCCTATAATTATTGATCCGTCGTATCTCATAGCCCGTCCTTAAGCGCCGACCTCACTACTTGGGCGGTATCAGGCATAGCATATCCCAACAGCTTTTCCGCTCGCGTTACATCGAGTCCCAGGCTTTCGGCCCGATGCGTAGTCAATTCGCGCACACTGGCCGTTTCCGCCCAATCGAGGATTATATCCATTTGATCCGCCAAAGCCCTGACAAACCGCCGCTTGCTGGACACTTCCCGCCCCGCCACGTTAATGACGCCCCGCGCATCCTTGGCCACCAAGTCGAATATAGCCTTGGCGCAGGAGGCAACATCAATAGGCGAGGTGAAAAAATCATCAAACAGACGCAACGGCTTGCGTCGCTCAAGTGAATCCATTGCCCATTCGAGAAAAGTCGGGCGTCCGACCCAGCCCCGCCGGCCCACAATGTTGGTCCGCACGACCAGACTTCGCCGATAAGTCAGAGCGAACGCCTCGCCGGCGTATTTGGAGCGGGCATATTCATTAACCGGATGCACCGGCATTTCCTCATCATGCTTATTGTCGCCGTCGCCGCTGTAATAATGGTCGGTGGAAACATACACAAAGCCGATTTCCAATCGCCTGCACGCCTCGGCCAGTATAGCGGCGGGGCGGGCATTCGTAAGATAAGCCGCGCCGGGATCAGCCTCGCAAGCGTCCATGTCGGTCAGCGCCGCCGCATTAATCACCAGTTCGGGCTTGAGGCGAATAACGGCGTCGCCCAGCGCCGCCTCATTACCGGCGTCCAGTATTATTTCCGAGTCATGGCGCGCCGCCCCTACCGCTTTGATACCCCGCCCTGACGCCTCGCGCATCAGGGCCTGGCCCAGCATACCGGTGGCCCCCAGCACCAGTATCATCAGTGCCGGCCTTCTTTCAACGTCGCCCTGATTTCCTCAGGCCCCAGCCACCGGCTGTTGGCATTGCTGACATATTGAAAAGACTCATCGACCGGGACGCCCCCCACTCTCTCAAATCGCTCGGATATATCGGTGCGCTTGAACGGCAAGATTACATAGCGGTCGTCAAGCTCCAGGGTGTTGCGCGCATCGTCCTCCGTAATCAGCGATTCATGCAGTTTTTCGCCGGAGCGGATGCCTATAATTTTATGAGGCAAATCCGGCGCCATGCAGCGCGCAAGATCGGTAATGTGAATACTGGGAATTTTCGGCACGAAAATTTCTCCCCGGCACATCATCGCCAGACTCGACAAAACAAAATCGACGCCGTGCTCAAGGGTGATCCAGAATCGCGTCATGCGCGGATCGGTAATCGGAAGACTTTGCGCGCCGCCGTTGATCAGACGGCGAAACATAGGCGCTACGCTGCCGCGCGAATTTGACACGTTGCCGTAACGCACCACGGAGAACCGGGAGCCGATACCGGCGCTCAAGGCGTTGGCGGCGATGAATATCTTGTCGGCGGCCAGTTTGCTGGCGCCGTAAAGGTTAATCGGATTCACCGCCTTGTCGGTAGACAGGGCAAGCACCTTCTTGACCTTGCAGTTCAGCGCCGCCCTGACGACGTTTTCGGCGCCGATCACATTGGTGTTGATGCACTCGAAGGGATTGTATTCGGCCGCAGTGACATGCTTCAGCGCGGCGCAGTGGATAACGTAATCAATCCCCCGCATCGCCATGGTCAGGCGTTCCACGTCCCGCACGTCGCCGATGAAATAGCGGATGAACGGATAATCGGCATCGTTGAAATCAAGGGCCATCTCGTACTGCTTCATCTCGTCACGAGAGAAGATAACAAGACGGGAAGGTTTGTAGTCGCGCACGACCCTGTCAACGAAAGCGCGTCCGAACGAACCGGTGCCTCCCGTTATCAAAATGGCGGCGCCGTTTACTATGGACGCCGGATCGTTTGGGTCGTCAGCGGTTAATTTCATAGTCAAATTCCCTCAGATTATCCCGACGCCTTTGAATCCTACGATGTCATTATTCTCTGAAAAGAGATTCCGCGTAAGTCACTAAACGGCTTGCATAAGGCTCGTCAAACCGTTGAGCAAAATAATTACTGAGTTCAATCAGCCGTGCCGATAGCACCGTATCGCGAGAACGCTGCATCAATTCAACAGCTTTCGGGACTAACTCATCAACGCCTCGGGCCTTCAGGAATTCCGGCCATGCGTATATTTCCTGAAAGTGAGCCAACCCGGCGGCCAGATTAAAATGAACGGCGCCTTCCTCATAGGGCAGAAGACATATGGAAGGTTTGCCCAGCATCGCCGCTTCCAGAATGATTGTCGATAACGGAGAAATAACGGCGTCAACATTGCTTAATGTATCGATTGTGTCCTTATAATCGGCAAGGGTGATTCCTTGATCTCCCTCCCTGAGCGATTCAAGATAAGGTTTGCCGGCGAGTTCCAGAAAAACATTGCGCCATGGATGATCGATTATCCTTTTGCCTCCCTTACCGCCGTTTCCCCAAGGATGCGGACGGTAAAGAACGGCAGTCTTTTCCCCGAAGTCGCCGCGCTCCACCGCCTCATCCAACAGGCACAAGTGCGCAAACTCATCGGCGCCTTTACTGGCGCCCGCGTAAAGCAATATCTTGCTGCCGGACGGAATCTCGTGAAGGCGTTCGTATTCGCTTCTCGTGACACGGGCCGGATTTCTGTAGACATCAAACTGAGCAGCGCCGAAGATGGTCACGTTAGAGGGGTGAATTTTGAGATACTTGACCGCATGGTCCCTGGTTTGCTCACCCCAGACAAGCAACCGGTCAAGCGCCAAATAGATATTGGCCTTACTGGCCGGATTATCCCACGAATTCATAATTGCCGTCATGGGAATGCGGCGTTCAGCGGTGATGCAGCAAAGGTCGTGGATAAGCGGGCCGTAAAGAACCGATGGGTGAAATACGACATCGGGAAGTTCTTCATCAAAAAGCTTTTCAAGATGAGTGTTCGGGTGGGCGACAATCTCCCGCAAGGTCTTGCGCTCAAACCAATGATAAACGCCGGGTAGCGACAGGAAGGTGTATTCCCGCACATGCCCCGGCCCAATCGCATGCCGAGTGAAGTCGCGCAAGTGTCTCATATGTTGTCCGGGCCGCCACTTCAAGCGGCTGACATGGGTCAGTTTCGCCCATTTGCCCTGGCGATAGTCATCAACTTCTATTCGCCGCAGCCTGTCCCCCAGTCCCAGCGATTCCAGCGGAGTTCTGATGCGCGCCCCATTTTTATAATTCTCTGAAATAAGGCAGAACAAGACATCATGCTTGGCGGCCAGCTCGGAAAAAACGCCGCTTTTTATGAAATGGCGGATAATGATGTCATGGTCAATAAAGACGAGAACCTTTAGGCGTTTCTTTTTAGTCATAAACTTCTTATCTCGAACGACTTAGATCATCAGACCCGGACGACCCGTTCAGCAGAAAACCGTTCGGCAGACAAAACGAAAGGTGCAGTTCGCTGTAAACTCCCAAAGGCGTTTCCTGAAGCTCGAAATAATGCACATCAGCCGCCGGATCATGTTGATAGGCCCACTGCCTTTTCAAAAATGACCTCAAGAATCGCGCATTGGCTGTTCTACCGTCGACAATGATCAAACAACCCGGAGGAAGAAAAAACTCCAGCGTAATGATATCTGCCGCCATAGGCATTCGATCCGGGGAATTAAACGAAAAGCCTCTGATATCCGACAAATTCGCTGTTTGTGAAGGGCCGTCAAGATAAATAAGATCAAAGGCATAGTTTGGAATTTTATCATAAAGAGTTACGATCCGATGAAACATCTCGGTCACAATGACATTGCTCTTATACAGAGAAACACAGGGTCTTGCCTCTTTTGAAAGCATCGTCTCGGTCCGCCCCAGGAATTCATCGCTCTCCTCGACCGAATGAAGGTGAAATGGCCGCTGAAATCGAAGGCTGGAACCTGCCCAAGAATTAAACTCCTTATGCAAAACACGGCAGGCATCGGCCAAAACAGCCGTCGAATAGCCGGACCCGAATTCAAGAACCGACACGGCTCGCCGACTTAAGGCAAGCCAGTGCAGGCGACAAAGATCATTATATTTAGGATTAGAGGGCGCCGGGAGAATGTCGCTGCTGATCGGCGGACAAATACTTTCAATACTCATACTTCGGGAATATGCGCTTACTTTGTCAACATCATTAAAATCAAAAAGATTATAATTTTGCACAATACTTACTATTTGTTGATATGTCGCCATAATAATCCCATATAAAGGCGACGAACTAGCGCCGCCAGCGAACGGAAGGATTGATCAAGGAAAGATCAATCCTGTCGCGGGCGCTTGATATCGTTTTCAACATGCCTGAGATAACATCGGACGTCAGCAGGTGCGGCGCTAAACCCAGATCAACCAGCTTGGTATGAACGGGATTGTAATAATGCTCCTCGCTTTCAATGCGCGGGTTGGCAATATGGTCGATGGCGACCTTCAACCCCATGCCTGCTGCTGCATCCCTGACGCGATTCGCCAAATCAGCCACTGAGAACACTTCGGTAAACTGATTGAAGACTCGACAGTCTCCCTCGTCGGCTGGATTTTTAATGGCCAGTTCGACGCATTGCAAGGTATCGCGGATATTAAGAAAGCCGCGCGTTTGGCCGCCTTGGCCATAGACGGTCAGCGGGATGCCGGCAATCGCCTGAACACAAAACCGGTTGAGTACGGTGCCGAACACACTGTCGTAGTGAAAACTGGTGCGTAGCTCAGAGGCCATGAGAGTTTGGTCGGTGTCGATGCCGTAGACCACTCCCTGATTCAGGTCCGTAACGCGCAATCCCCAAACCCGGCAGGCAAACATCAGATTGTGTGAATCATGCACTTTTGAGAGATGATAAAAACTCCCCGGTTGCTTGGGAAACGGAAGAGTGTCGTTTCTTCCGTTGTGATTGATGGTTATGTAACCTTCCTCAATATCGATGTTCGGCGTGCCGTATTCTCCCATCGTGCCCAGTTTGATAAGGTGAGCAGAAGGACAGTGAGCCTTCATGGCGAAAAGAAGGTTAAGCGTTCCGATAACGTTATTGTGTTGGGTAAGAACGGCCTGTTCGCGTCCCTGCATTGAATAAGGCGCGGAAGGTTGTTCAGCGTAGTGAATAACGGCATCAGGTTGAAACTCACGCAGGATATTATAAATAAAGCGATGGTTGGTAAGATCACCGACGCGCAGATCAATCATCTTGCCGGAAATCTCCTGCCACGCCCGGACGCGACGATGCAAGGTGGGAGTAGGCATTAGAGGTTCGATGCCGTCCTCAAGTTCTATTCTGCGCTTCATGAAATTATCGACGCCCATGACCTCGTCGCCACGCTGCGAAAAATGCATGGCCGTCGGCCAACCGAGATAACCGTCACCGCCTAGAATTAATATCCTCATTTATAACGCCATTCCGTTAATAAAAGCCAAGAAGCGAACCGCCCGGCACACCGGGAGTGGATATGGCAACCGTGCCCATTTGGAAACGCGATGTTCAAAAAATACTCTCCAGAAACTCGGCAATCTTCAAATCCAAAGGGGTATCTATGTTTATTGACTCTGAGGCTGACATCTCAACGATGCAAACAGGGTCTACAATCAACTTGCCGGCGCGAATGTTCTTTGCCCAAGTCGCATAGACGCATCCGTTCACGCGCATTAAATGGGAGAATTCCCGTCTGGACGTGAATACGCAGGAAGGACTTTGAATGAATTTGGTTGCGACATCGCCCTCAACGCTGAAAATATTGAAAGGATTACGCTCAAGCTGCGTCACCGTAATGACGGATTGGGCACTCTCATAAAATAATTTTTCAACGCACAAATCGACGTGCCCGGCTTGCCGAAAGGGGCTTGTCGCATCGAGAAGAACAACGGCGCCAACGGCATTATTTTCAGCCTCAAAAGCATCAAGAACGTGGTTCAAGACAGGCATCATCGGCGTGTCGTCTTCCGCCAGCTCTATCGGTCTGCGCAGAACATAGGCTCCCGCAGATTCCGAGATTGCCGCCAGTTCGTCGTCATCTGTCGACACGACGACCTGAGAAACAAGTTTTGCATCAAGACCGGAGCGAATGGCGCGAACAACAAGAGGAACGCCGCCGATCAGACGTAAATTCTTGCGCGGCACGCCCTTTGATCCGCCACGAACCGGAACAATGGCCAAGGTCTTGATTTCATTCATAATACTAACCTAATAGGTTATCTGCTTTTCAAGCAGTCGCTGCCCCAGTTCAACCGATTTCAGCTTATCCACGATTCTGCGAAAGGCCAAGCCGTCTCCAAAAGGCCGACCGGTTTGTGCAACGCGCCTTGCCGTTTCAGCATCATCAAGCGCCGACGAAAGAGCTTGCGTAACGGCTTCTTCGCCATAATCGCAATCAATGACGTTTTCCGCCCTCTGCCTGCCTCGCTGTCGCCGGCCGATATTAACGGCGGGAAGACGGAAATAGGGGGCTTCAATAAGACCCGCAGAAGAATTTCCCACCATGACGGAAGCCATGGCCATGAGGCCCCAAAAGTCAGGAGCATCAATATTTTGGTGAACCGATACGCCCTGCCTACCCTCGATCTCCTTGATGGCCGCAATAATCCCTTCATAGCCGTGATCGGAACAAGGGAAGACGACGATAGTTCTTTTCTCGCGGGCCAACACGGCACCAAGCGCCGCCTTGGCATCCGTGTAACTGTCCCGTTGAACGACAGTCTCAGGGTGCAGAAGAAAAAGTATGGGACGATCTTCGCATTGAAGGCGATAACGGTCACGCACAACTTCCGGGGAAGAATAATTACCGGCTGTAATCTGATCGACATGGCTATCGCCGACGACATGAATACGCCACTCTTCCTCCCCCATTTTGCGGATGCGTACGGCGCTTTCTTCAGTAGATGCAAAATGAAGATGCGCCAACTTAGTCAAGGCATGGCGCATCGACTCATCCACATTGCCGGTACGATCACCTCCCTGAATATGGGCGATGGGAATATCGAGATGAATGGCGGCCAAGGCGGAGGCCAAAACTTCCCCACGATCACCGTAAAGAACCAATATATCAGGGCGAATAGAATGCAGCGCCGAACTCATTTCCAGCAAACAAGCGCCAAGTGCGCGTGAGCGCGCAAGGGCGCTTCCATCCGATTGGCTTATATCAATCTCTGCGGCGATAGGGAATTCACGCCTGATTTCTGAAATAGTCTTGCCGAAAATAGGGTTCAGATGCTGATCTGTAACGATTAACGAAAGCCGCAGTTCAGAATCTTCCATAATCGCGTGAAGCATAGGCTTCATGGCGCCGAAGCCGCCTCGTTTCCCGGTCAACACCGCAATGTGACGAGTCACGCTTCCAAATCTTCCACGCGGATAGGCATATCTTCCTCAATTTCCCGGGCCAATTTGCGACCGATAATACGGGGAAGTTCCGAAGGAGGCAGACCATCGCCGGGCCGTTTGGCGGTAAGCATTGCAGCATCTATAACGGCGCCTGCCGCAAGAAATCGCGTAGCGACCAGAGATTTCAAGGCCCAGAATTGAGAAGGACGCTCACAGTCCTGGATATCCAGGCTCCCTGTTCCCAAGGCGGCCTCGACTTCCCTTACCCGCTTCACAAAATCAGGGAAATTACCCGAACCCAGGGAGACCTTCCAGTCCTGCGCATTGGGAACATCAAAATCGAGAGTGATATGTTTTTCGATCACTTTAGCGCCCAATGCAACCGCCGCCAGACTGACATGCTCGCCTTGAGTATGGTCAGAATAGCCGACCGGACCCCGAAAAAGATGTTTTAATTCGGCCATTGCCCCAAGATTTGCTTCTGCATAAGGAACCGGGTAAGCCGTCACGCAATGCAGCAACGCAAGCTCGCAACAACCGCTCTCGGACAAAATAGATATGGCTTGTTCGACATCATCTTTGGAGTACATGCCGGTTGACAGAATAATCGGCTTTCCACGTTTGGCGGTGGCCGACAGGAACGGCCAATTTCCCCGTTCCCCCGAGCCGATCTTATAGGCCGGAACCTCCAGCTCATCCGCCCACCGTAAAGCCGACTCATCATGCGCCGTACAAAGAAAGATCAACCCTTGATCTTCGCATCGCTTCTTCATGCGTAAAAAAAATGGAAGATCTACTTCCTTCGGACGCATGCGCTCATACCAGTCGCCGCTTCGCTTTGAAATCAGATCATCTGTTATGAAGGCCTGTGTTTTAAAGGCGTCCGCGCCCGCCTCGGCGGCAAGATCGACCAACCGATCCGCTTTTTCCGGATTGCCGAAATGTGCAACGCCTGCCTCGGCGATAAGAAATACAGGATGCCCATCGCCGATCTTGCAATGGCCGACGTTGATGGTTTGTAAAAAAGGTAAGTTGATATTAGACATCACGATGATCGAACAAACAAGCTACCGCAGTCCAGGTGAAATCCTGAACGCCGCCGGCGGGTTCCCCCGCCGGCTTCTAAACAGCATCAATTGCGTGATATAACACGAGTATCCTGGTTACAAAAGATCAGATATTTTCCATGCCCCAAGCGACTTGGTCGAATTCGGCGCCTCCTCGCTGATAGTTATCAGAGGTTTGGGGAGGTTAAAAGGAGCGGCGGTAAGGTCAATGGGGAACCAGCCGCCCGTCTTGATCTCAGTATTTTTCCCCAAGAAGTGGGTGGTGGCGAAAAGATAGCGTGACCCGCTCTCCTTGAAGAGCTTCAAGGCCGGCAATATTTCCTGATGATCCAGATGCGTCAGGCAGTCCCGGCATATAATCGCGTCACATTCAGGCAGCGCGTCAATCACGATATCCACTTGGGAAAAGAAGTGGTTGCGCCGGTCGTAAAACTTTTCCCTTGCCTCATTTATCAAAGAATCGACGATATCAAAACCAAGATAGGCCTGTAGACCGCCCGTTATATGGCTGATCCAATTAAGGTCTCCACATCCGGCATCGCCGAGAATCCGAATGTTCAGGGAATCAAATACCCCCGGCAAGTCCCGCCGAATCGCCTCCGTCTGCGCCATGGTTGACCCGCCGCCGCTTGCGGTCTCTTCACAGCCCCAACCGTTACTCTCTTTAATGAAAGTGAACCGGCGTTTCCGGTCGGCCTTTCTTTCCGGACTGCCCGCAGGTAAATCCGCTATGCGTCCCGGCTTTCCATTGATTAACCGGCGCTTGTAATCAATGCCGCTGAAAGCCTCGTATTCGGCAAGGGTGCGCCGGGCGCCCAGGCCGAAGTTCTCAATTCCCTTAAGCGCTTCCGGATCGCCGTTTTTTTCCATGCCCAGAAGATGGTGTAGGCGAGTCTTGGAAACCGTATTCAGCCTCCTCCAATCGACCTTGTCTTCCCAATGACGGGGCCGTTCCGGTCGTTTTGAAAAATCGTGATAGCAGACGACCTTGTTGGGGGTAAAAAAATCCCACCCGTGAGTCCATAGACGAACCGCTAAATTGGTTTCCTCACCCTGAAAATATATACGGGGATCATAAGGAACGTCGGCGATCAGCTTTGAGGGGCCGAACAAAAATCCTGCGGCGACAAAAGCCGATGGTTGCGGCTTTTCAGGCGCGTCCTCCGGCAAAGATATCCTGGAGCCGAACGATACGATGTCGTCATTGTCAAAAAACCTTGCGAACATGACCGGCAAGACAGGCGAATCAAGCTTGTCCGGGGGCGTATAAGGAACAGGGTAAGTGGTCAGAACAGGCCGGGCCGAGTCACACTCGCCCAGCATATCAAGCAACACTTCATCCCAATCAACGACGAACCGCATATGGCTGTCTATCTGAAAGGCATACTCCTCGCCGCGCCACAGTTTCTGCGTCTGATGGCGCGCCCAGCAAACCCCAAGGCTGTCCTTGGCATGAACATCATAAACCCGGCACTGCTCGGCAAAGACGCCGTCGGGCGCGGCATCATCATCCTCGCCGGGCGCATACTGCCGGCAAATACCGGCAAACACCCGTTCCGGATGCCTGGCCTTCTCGAATAAATCCTTGATCGTCCACGGGAGTTCGGTATCACGATAGCCGGCGATATTAACGAATATTCGTGGCAACTCCCGCAACATCGCCCCCTATAGCCCTCGAACGGAAACGGGCCGCAGGATAATCCCGCAGCCCGTTCCTTAGCAACAACGTAGGGTTACCACTCAATCTTATCGACGTTATCGAACTCGATAGAGCCTTCCTCGGTAGTGATGCGACCGGAGTGTCCGCCGATATCGACGGAGTCTTGACCGTCGGCGACATCGACCACCTTGCCGTCGATCTCAAGCGTCCAGCCGCCGCCTTCGGCAGACATGCCCGGACCGCCATCGAAGGAGACCTCAATCACATCGGTCCACTTGCCGCCGCCTCCATCAACCTGGGTATCGCCGTTGAGGCTGTCGAAGACGAAGAGATCATCGCCGGCATCACCGAACAGGCGGTCATTCTGGCCACCGCCATAGATGGTGTCGTCACCCTCGCCGCCGTAAATAACGTCGTCGCCGCTGCCGCCGCGAAGGTCATCATCACCATCGGCGCCGGTGACCGTGTCGTCGCCGCTGCCGCCGCTAAGATCATCATCTTCATCGGCGCCGGAAAGCACGACATCAGGATCATTGACCGGTTCAGGCTCTTCTTCCTCTTCGTCCTGCGCCGCAGGGGCATCGCCGGACGATGACGAGCCATCATCGCTACCGGAAGACTGATCCGGCTCGTCGCCTTCAGAGCCGCCATCGGACGACACGTCATCCTCAGAACCGCTGTCGGATGATTCGTCATCCTCAGAGTCGCTGTCGGACGATTCGCCATCCTCAGAGTCGCTGTCGGACGATTCGCCATCCTCAGAGCCGCCATCGGACGATTCGCCATCCTCGGAGCCGCCATCGGACGATTCGCCATCCTCAGAGCCGCTGTCGGACGATTCATCACCGCTCAAGCCGGCATCCAACGCCTGCGTGTACTGCCAAGTGACGTCAGCAAGATCGGCAACCGGCAGGGTGGCTTCGCTGTAGGCGTCGTTGATGACGAACAACTCGCCCTCGCCAGGGCCGTAGCCGCTCGGATGGTTGTCGCCTGCCTTGATGGTGACGGCGACCAGTTCGTAGCCGTCATAGTTCTGCTCGACGAAATCACTGAGGTTGAGCGCGTCGGCGTCGCGGCAACCTTCATCGCCATCCGAGAAGCTGTCGATCTTGACCTTCATGATATCGCCCGACCCATTATCCAGATACAGGACCATGTTCGAGATGTCATGCGCCATCTCGGGGAACATATCTGAGGGTTCATCGCCCTCGGAGCCGCCGCCGGACGGAGGAACATCGCCCTCGGAGCCGCCGCCGGACGGAGGAACATCGCCCTCGGAGGGCGATGTACCTCCGAG